>JBBTDR010000449.1:0-1288 GCA_038042665.1 Nitrospinota bacterium | reverse complement strand
CCGCGCCGGGGCGAGGGTGCGGCGATCCTCGGGGGGGAGGTCCCCCGGCAGGATGGGCCGGTCGGGGAGGGTGAACTCCAGTTCCCGGGTCGTGCCCTCCCGGAACAGCTTGAGACGGACGGCGTCCCCCACTTTGAGGGAGTTGAGGATTTCCAGGATTTTCTCCGGGTCGGTCATCTCCTGATCGTTCAAGTGGGTCACGATGTCCCCCCCGAGGAGGAACTCTTCCCCCCCGATCCGGAGGGGGAGTTCGCCACCCTTCAAGCCGGCTTTTTCGGCGGGGCTGCCCGGCTCGATCGTCTCGACCAGGTAGCCGTCCACCAGGGGCAGGCGGAGAAGCTCCCGCAACTCCTTGCCCACCACCTTCCCGCTGAAGCCGATCCAGGGGCGGATGACGCGCCCATGCTCGATGAGTTGAGGGATGATCTTCTTGGCGAGGTTGATGGGGATGGCGAAGCCCAGGTTCTGGGCGTCGGGGAAGATGGCCGTGGTCACCCCCACCACCTCCCCGCAGCGGTTGAGCAGCGGCCCGCCCGAGCTTCCGGGGTTGATGGCGGCGTCCGTCTGGATGAAGGGGAGGTTCCGGCTCGCCGGGCTGTCGGGGAGCACCCGGTTCAGGCCCGAGACGATCCCCCGGGTGAGGGTCTGGTCGAGCCCCAAGGGGTTGCCGATCGCGAGCACTTCCTCGCCCACCTCGGCCTTGTCCGAGTCCCCCAGCTTCGAGACGGGATGCCCGGCCCCCGCCGCCGAGATCTGGATGACGGCGAGATCCAGCAAGGGGTCCGCCCCCAGGAGCTTGGCGGGGAAGGTCTTGCCGTCGTCCAGGGTGACCGCGATGGCGCTCCGCCGGAAGACGACGTGGGAGTTCGTGAGGATGCGCCCCTGGGCGTCGATGAGGAAGCCCGAGCCGACGCTCGATGTGACCCGCTCGCTGAGCTTGAAGGGGTCGATCCCCACCGCGGAGATGAAGACGACCGAAGGGGAGGCTTCCTTGAAGATTTGGGGGACGGGCTTCGCGGCGCAGGCCTCCCCGCCGGCCGCCGCGGCGGGGCCGGGGAGGAGGAAGGCGAGGGCCACGAAGAGAGCGGTCGGTCGTCCCGGCATCCGATGGTCCTGGGGAAATGGGCCTGTGCTGTCCATGCCGTGCCATTATGGCATCTGGAGCGAGAAGAGCGCCAGCGGCGGGCGTTTTCAGCGAAACGCGGGTTTGGGGGAGGTCCCGTCCGCCGGGAGAGTGGTATGCTATGGCTGTCCCCGGAAGGGTGGGGGCGCTGATCCAGGCCGCTGG
>JBBTDR010000448.1:0-1990 GCA_038042665.1 Nitrospinota bacterium | reverse complement strand
ACCCGGGCTACCGCGCGGCCGAGGGCGCGCTCGGGGAGTACAACGGCAAGTTCAAGTGCAACCAGTACGTCCTGCGCGGAGGCTCCTGCGCCACCCCGCCGGGCCACCTCCGGCGCACCTACCGCAACTTCTTCCCCCCGGAGGCGCGCTGGCAGTTCACGGGCTTCCGCCTGGCGCGCTGAGGGACCGGGGAACGCTTCTCCCGGGCGCCGGATTCCCCCCGCCAAGGCCGGGAGATTGTGTCCAGGTGCATTTGAAATTTCGATTCCACCTATTTATAATTTCGATGTTGTGGGTTTCCCCGGGGGAGCCCCTCCCGCCGTGCTTCCCCTTCGAGGTGAACGCGCATGAAGACCGTCGTGGTGGTCAACTCCGAGGGCATGGGGCAGGGGGACCCCGCCCTGGCCCGCCGCCTCATGCTCCCCTTCCTGGAGCAGCTCCGGCGGCACGATCATGTGGGCGCCCTCATCCTCTACAACACGGGCGTCCGCCTGGCCGCCGAGGGCTCCGATCTGGCCGGCGCCCTTTCGGCCCTGCACGAGAAGGGGACCGACGTGATCTGCTGCGGCACCTGCGTCGGGGCGCTCGGGCTGGAGGGGAAGATCCGCGCCGGGCGGGTGAGCCACATGGAGGAGATCGTGAAGACCCTCATGGGGGCGGAGAAGACCGTCACCCTCTGAGCCGCGGGAGGACGCCATGCCGGACGCGCCCAAGGCCACGGCCAAGGCCGCCTCGGTCCTCGCGGGGCCGGGACGGGCGATCTGCGAGGTGCGGGGCCACCGCTACGTGCTGGACGCCCCGCCCCTCATCGGGGGGCCGAACGAGGAGGTGAACCCCGTCGAGGCCATGGTGGCCACCCTCGCGGCCTGCGGGGCGCTCTTCCTCCAGCACCTCTCGCAGGAGATGAACGTCCCCCTCGCCGGGGTACGCGCCGAAGCCGAGGGCGACTTCGACCCGCGCGGGGTGCGGGGCGAGGGTCCCGACCCGGCCCTCTCGGCGGTGCGCCTGCGCTACCTCGTCGAGCCGGGCCCGGGAGCGGACCGGAAGGGTGTCGAGCGCCTCGTCGAGGCCTTCCGCGCGCGCTGCCCCGTCCACCGCACCTTCTCGAAGGCCGTCCCCATCCAGGAAGAGATCGTCCTGCGGTAGAGCGCGCCCGCGCGCTCTCTGGAAGGAGGGAACCTTTCCAGCGTCGGTGTTTGGCCGGTTTTTCTGACAGGCCTCGAATTTGACAAGAGTAAGGCTTATCGGTAGTTTCTGGGTGGGGATTGTGCCGTCCGAGGGATGTCATGCCGACGATTTTCGACCATCTCATGAAAGTCCTCTCCATCGAAAGCGAAGAGTTGCGCCAGAAGGAGCGATGGGAGGTTGACCATCAGAGGGCTCAATCCGCCCGGGAGCTGGAAACCAGCCTGAACCGGGCGAGCGCTTTTCACGATATGGTCGTTGACTCGGATGTTTCTTTTTATGCTGAGCTGACTGATCGCGTCACCGAGGAGCGGCGTCAAGAAGGTGAGCGGCTTCTCGCGGCCACGTTCGGGATGCTTGGCCAATTAGAGAGGCAGCTTTTGGAACTGTGCGGGCGCATGGAAAGCCACGGGTACAAGGTCAAGGGGCGCGAGGAACTCGCTCAGAAATATGAGGAGTTGATCAAGAATCTGCAGGATGAGTGGAACTACGATTCCCCCGGCTTTCAGAAAATCCTGCGCGCTGCGGAGCCGCCGCTCGGCCACTTTCCTCGCGCTGTACGACGCCCTTCCTCCCAGTGTCCGGAGGGCGGCGGACAAACAATTCGTTCTCTTCACGAGAGATCAAAACCACCCGAGCCTGCATCGGAAAATCCCTGAACGGCTGAGAAATCGCTCCAAGACTTACATCGAAGTTCGGGTCACACTGCGATATCGGGCCGTGGCAGAAGTCGAGGGCGACGACTATTTCTGGATATTCATCGGGACCCACGCTGATTTCGACCGCATTGTTGATAGGCGCATGT
>JBBTDR010000447.1:0-14346 GCA_038042665.1 Nitrospinota bacterium | reverse complement strand
GGCGGGCGGCGAGCCGGCGGCGATCGCGCTGATCGACGCCGCGGTGCGCCTGCTGCCCGGAGTGGCGGGTGCGGCCGAGTCGCTGAACGAAGAGAGTTTCGAGCGCGGGTTGCTGGAATACCCGCATTTCACCCGGCCCGCGGAATGGGCGGAGGGGGGATTGACGGCCCCACCCCGGCCGCCCTAGGATGGGGGAATCCTCACGTGAGGGTTGTCTTCGAGCGGTCTTTGGGCCGCTTCCCGATGCATGGATGGCTTGGGGGCCGTTCGAAGCGCGTTTCCGCCCGAGGGGCCTGGAGGGTGGCCGTGGCCCACGCCGAGGGCAGGGTTTCCCACCGATGGAGGGATAGAGGGATGAGAGCCAGGTGGTTGAAAGTCCTCGCGCTTTCCGTCGCCCTGGGGCTGGCCGCGGCGCCTGCGGCGGCGCAGTCCGACCCGGTCGCGGAGCGGGCTGTCCAGGGGGCGAAGGACTACGTCAAGAAGAAGAACCTTCAGAACCCCCAGCTCACGATCCTCCTGAGCGCGCTCTACAACAATTCATTCCCGGATTTAACGAAGAAGTGGACGGAGCTCACCGGGGTGAAGTTCAACATCGTGCCCCTGGGCTACACCGACATCCCGTCCAAGATCATGGCCGAGGCGGTGGCCAAGACGGGCCAGTTCGACATCTTCAACGACTTCCCCTACACCGCCCCGGACGGGGTGGGGGCGAAGGTCATTCTCCCCATGGATGAGTTCGCCAAGGTGGGCAAGCCGGACTTCGGCGGCGTGGCGCCGGGCCTGGCCTTCCAGCAGTACTACCAGGGGAAGCTGGTCAACCTGGTGCTGGACGGCGACCACCTGATCATGGCCCTGCGCAAGGACATCGTCGAGAACCCCCAGGCCAAGGCCGAGTACCGGGCCAGGTTCGGCAAGGACCCCGGCTGCCCCGACACCGTCCAGGAGTGGGAGCAGATGGCCGCCTTCTTCCAGACGAAGAAGGGCCAGACCCGCTGGGGCATCACCTTCGACAAGGACCTTTACGGGGCCCTCGCCTACCGCAGCATCAACTTCTCCTACCGGCATTTCCCCATGTTCATGGGCGGGGTCCTGTTCTTCGACAAGGACATGAAGCCCCAGATCAACACCCCGGCGGGCATCCAGGCGATCCGGGACTTCGCCTCCATCGTCAAGTACATGCCTCCCGACGTGCAGGGCTGGGGCACCCCGCAGATTTACCCCTTCTGGGGGAGCGGGCAGGCCTTCTCGATCGTGTCCTTTCCCTCCATCGTGGCCTTCGGCAACAGCAATCCCCAGAGCGTGGTGAAGGAGAAGCAGATCTCCTGCCTCATCCCGGGCGTCATGCGCGACGGGAAGCTCCTGCGCCGGGCCCCCCAGGCGGCTGGCACCGGCTACATGATCAACAGCTACAGCAAGCACCCCGAGCTGGCCTACTGGTTCATCCAGTGGTTCACCAGCACGAGCGTGGGCGACGAGGCCATCGCCCACCCCCGGGGCTTCTGGGATCCCTTCCGCGAGTCGAACTTCAAGCACGAGGGGATCCGTAAGAGGTTCGGCGACGAGTTTCTCAAGGTTACGATGGAGAACTCCAAGTACGCGGCCTCCCTCCTCATGATCGAGGGCAACTACGAGTACTTCAACATCCTCGACAAGAACCTGGCCGACGTGATGAACGGCAACGCCACCGCCGAGGAGGCCGCCAAGAAGATCGAGGCCGGCTGGAACAAGGTCACGAAGGACATCGGCCTCGCCTACCAGGTCAAGTCCTGGCGCCAGAGCGTCGAGAGCGGCATCTACCTCGACAAGTTCAAGTAGGATCTCTTTCCGCCACCCGCCTGGCCCTCCGCGGGGCCGGGCGGGTGGCCGCACGTTGAGGCTTCAACCATGGCGGAAGCCAAGGCCCGTCCCGCGGGCGGGGCGGTGGGGAGTGTTCGGGCCGGGGGCGGCGCGGGGCTGGCCGCCTGGCTGGCCCAGGAGCGCGTCTTCCGGCTCATCCCCTTCGTCCTGGTGGAGGCGCTCTTCCTCCTCCTGCTGGCCGTCCCCTTCGTCCTCACCCTCTACATCAGCCTGCTCAAGTGGCGGGCCAACCGCCCCTTCGAGCAGGCGTTCTTCCAGGGATTCGACAATTACCTCGACGTCCTTGCGGACGCGGAGTTCTGGTGGGCCCTCGTCCGGACCTTCTACTTCGCGGCGGCGGCCGTGGGGCTGGAGCTCCTGATCGGCTTCTTCCTCGCCATGCTCTGCGCCCGGGAGTTCCGGGGCCGGCGCCTCTACATCACCATCTTCCTCGTCCCGATGATGGTGGTGCCGGTGGTGGTGGGCTACAACTTCTCGATGATCTACATCGATTCGGGGCCCCTGAACGAGGTGCTCGCCCCGCTGGTGCAGCTCCTCGGCGGGGACCCGCGCATCCGCTGGCTCTCCCACCCCATCGCCGCCCAATGGGCCATCATCGTGGCCGACGTGTGGCAGTGGACTTCGCTCACCTTCCTGATCTTCCTCTCGGGCTTCTCGGCCCTGCCGCCCCAGCTCATCCGGGCGGCGCGCGTCCTGGGCGCGAACCGGTGGCAGATCTTCTGGCGGGTCCAGCTCCCGCTCCTCAAGCCGGTCATCGTGATCGCCGTCGTCATCCGGAGCATGGAGGCCTTGAAGATCTTCGATCAGTCCGTCCTCCTCACCTTCGGGGGGCCCGGCAACTCGACCCAGACGGTGGCCTTCTACCTCTGGCGCCAGGTCTGGCAGTTCAACAAGTACGGCTTCGGGGCGGCCGCCTCGGTCCTCCTGCTCGTGATGTTCTCGGCCCTCATCTACTACGGCATCTACCTGCTCGTGCGCGAGCGGGCCACTCTCCAGCAGGAGGGCTCGTGATGCAGGGTGCCCCCGGGAAGCAGACCCAGGTCCCGCTCGCCAAGCGCCTCCACCTGTTCTGGTGGTTCCGCCACGCGGCGCTGGCCGCCTGGGCCGCCTTCGTCATGTTCCCCATCTATTGGATGCTGGCCACCTCCTTCAAGGACGCGGGCGAGGGGGTGACCTGGCCCCCCCACTGGATCCCCCACCAGCCGACGCTCTACAACTACCGCCAGATATTCGCGTTCGCCACGATGGAGAGCGGCCTGAGCCGCCAAGCGACCGAGCAGGTGTTCAGCATCTGGGGGGCAGTGTACGACTCGCTCCTCATCTGCACGGTGAGCTCCCTCATCTCGCTCCTGCTGGGCACCTTCCTGGCCTACTCCGTCTCGCGCTTCGAGGTGGGCGGCAAGAACTTCCGCTACCTGATCCTCACCATCCGGATGGTGCCCCCCATCGTCGTCGCCATCCCCATCCTGATGTACTACGCCATCATGATCCCCTACACGGCGGAGATCCTCTTCGGCGCCCGGATCAGCTTCTTCGACTCCTACACGGGGCTGGGGGCGCTCTACATGGCGACCACGCTGCCCTTCGTCATCTGGATGATGCTGAGCTTCATCGACGAGATCCCCTACACCCTGGAGCACGCCGCGCGGATGATGGGAGCCGGGCGCATCTACACCATCCGCCGGGTGGTGATGCCCCTGGTGGCCTCGGGGATGGTGGTCACCTTCCTCTTCATCTTCATCCTGAACTGGAGCGAGTTCCTCCTCGCCCTCACCCTGACCCACCCCAATGTGACCACCCTCCCGGTTCTGCTCAACAAGTTTCAGAGCGCCGTCGAGGGCCGGCTCTACGGGCCCCAGGCCGCCATCGGGACGGTGATCACCATCCCGGTGGTGGTGCTCGGCGTCGTGATCCAGAAGCACCTCATCAAGGGCTTCAGCTTCGGCATGATCCGCAAGTAGGAGCATCTTCCGGGAAGGAGGCGCCGCGTGGCGCGCATTGTTCTGCGGGACCTGGTGAAGCACTTCGGGCGGGTGGCCGCGGTGAGCGGGGTGAACCTGGAGATCCGCGACGGCGAGTTCATCATCATGGTGGGCCCCTCGGGCTGCGGCAAGACGACCACCCTCAACATGATCTCGGGCCTCGAGACCCCCACGAGCGGGGAGGTCGTCATCGGGGACCGGGTGGTGAACGACATCGAGCCCGGCGACCGGGGCCTGGGCATGGTGTTCCAGGACCTGGCGCTTTTTCCCCACATGACGGTGTTCGAGAACATCGCCTTCGGCCTCCGGGTCAAGAACGTCCCCGACGGGGAGGTCCGCAGCCGGGTGGTCCAGGCCGCGGCCGCCCTGCACATCTCGCCGCTGCTCGAGAAGCGGCCCTCCCAGTGCTCGGGCGGGGAGGTCCAGCGGGTGGCGCTCGCCCGCACCATCGTCACGAACCCCGCGGTCTTCCTGATGGACGAGCCCCTCTCCAGCCTCGACGCCAAGCTCCGCCTCGACATGCGGACCGAGCTCAAGCACCTCCACGAGAAGCTCAAGGCCACCTTCGTCTACGTCACCCACGACCAGGCCGAGGCCATGACCATGGCCGACCGCATCGTGGTCATGCGGGGGGGGTTCATCCAGCAGTTGGGCGGGCCGCTCGAGATCTACCGCCGTCCGGTCAACCACTTCGTGGCGGGCTTCTTCGGGACCCCGACCATGAACTTCATCCGGGGGGAGGTGGAGGGGGAGGGGGGGCGGCTCCGCTTCCGGGCCAAGAGCATGGATTTCCTCCTCCCCGCCGGGTTGAACCTGCCCGGCGGCCGGGAGATCACCCTGGGGGTCCGGGCCGAGCACGTCCACGTCGGCAAGGGAGTGCAGCCAGGCAAGGTCACCCTGACCGAGCCCCTGGGGGATGAGACCCTGGTCTTCTTCGAGTTCGGCGGGGACGCCCCCCTGGTGGCCAAGGTCTCGCCCGAGATGCAGCTCTCCCCCGGCGGCGCCATCACCTTCTCCCTGGAGGAGGCCGGCTACCACCTCTTCGAGGGGAGCACCGGCCAGCGGCTCAACTGAGCCGCGGAATCCAGCCACGGCGTTCATGCCGCGGATGCCAGCGCCCCTTCCCCGCCGGGCATCCGCCCGGATGAGCAACCCTCCCAGATTTCACGCCTAGCCCTCCGGAGGCCGCCCGGGGCCGGCGAAGGCCCGCCCGGAGCCGGCCGGGCGCCCCCGCCGGGCCGGGACCACCCCCTGGCGGGGCGCCGGAGCGGGCCCCCGCCCCCTCGCCGGGCAAGGCGGTTGACCCTGAAAGAGCTTAAAAAGCGGGGCGAATCAGCCCTGGATGGTTCCCGCCCGAGCGCTCCGCCGCAGCTCCCGCCGCCCGCGTGTGAAATTTTCCCCCAGGGGACATTTTTCGTTGACAACCCTGTCAAATGACTATATATAAGCATCGCTTTGGTTTAGGAAAACGAGCTTCGCTTGTTTGGTATATTAAACTTGGCCCAAGGCGGAGCGGGTCCCCCGCCCCGGCTGAGCCCAGCGGTTGAAGGGGCGACCGAGGGGCTCGGGGAGCCCAGAGGGAGGGAGGGGAGTTGGCCTCCATATCCGACGGGAGACGGGTCAGGGAGCTGGCCCTCCAGAGTGCGGGGGAGGAGAGGCTCCGGGTCGGCGGGCGGATCCGGGACCTCCGGATGGCCTACGGCCTCACCCAGGAGGAGCTGGCCCACCGCTCGAGCCTGACCAAGGGCTTCATCAGCCAGCTGGAGCGGGACCTGACGTCGCCCTCGCTGGAGAGTCTCTTGGGGATTCTCCGGGCGCTGGACACCGACATCGTGGAGTTCTTCCGGGGGCAGTCCGAGGCGCGCTTCGCCTTCGGCCCCCGGGACTGCACGAACGCGGACACCTACCCCGACGTGTCCGCCTTCGAGCTGATGGTCCCCGGGGCGGCCAACTGCAACATGGAGCCCGCCCTCGTGACCCTGGCCCCGGGCCAGGGCATCGAGGAGCGGGCCCACGCGGGCGAGGAGTTCGGGTTCGTGCTCCAGGGGAAGATGATGGTGCAGTACGGCCGCCGCCAGAACCTTGTGAGCCGGGGAGAGTGGTTCTACCTGGTGGCGGACCGGAGCCACAAGGTGTGGAACCCCTTCGATCAGAAGGCCAGGCTGCTATGGATATCGGCGCCGCCCAGCTTCTAGGGGATCGGGCCGCAGGGTTTCAGGGGTGACCGCCCCACTCGCCCAGGATGGGAGGAGGACGCCTTGAACTCGTTGGGCCGCCACATCCTTGCTGAGTTCTACGATTGCGACCGGGAGGTGCTCAACAACCGGCGGCTGATCGGGCGCTACATGCGCGAGGCCGCCCTGATCAGCGGGGCCACCATCGTCCAGAGCGTCTTCCACATGTTCAGCCCCTACGGCGTGAGCGGCGTGGTCGTGATCTCGGAGAGCCACCTCGCCATCCACACCTGGCCCGAGCACGGCTACGCCGCCGTGGACTACTTCTCCTGCGGCCCCGTGGACTGCGAGGCCGCCGTGCGCTACCTCGAGGGGAAGTTCCGCGCCGAGTACGTGGAGACGAAGGAGATCGAGCGCGGCGTGCTGGCCCTCGCGGTGGGCGGCCGATCCGCCTCCGTGGCGGCGGCCCCGGCGCCGGATCTGTTCCCCGCCCAATGGCGCGAATCGGTCCTTTAAGGCCCACTGAAGAGGCGGGTGCGAGCGATGATCGTCGCCACTCCGACGAAGTATTACCTGGTGGCTGGTTGCGCTGAGGGCTTCACCGAGCTGAACGCTTTCGACGGCGCCCTGCTGAACGCCGGCGTCGGCAACACGAACCTCGTCCGCCTGAGCAGCATCCTGCCTCCCCACTGCCAGGAGATCCCTCCGGTCCGGCTTCCCCAGGGGGCGCTCGTGCCGGTGGCCTACTCGGCCATCACCTCCACGGAGCCGGGCCAGGTGCTGACGGCGGCCGTCTCCATCGCCTACCCGGAGGACTCCGGCCACTGCGGCCTCATCATGGAGTACCACGACTTCGCCCCCCGGGACGTGGTCGAGCAGAAGGTGCGCCGGATGGCCGAGGAGGGGATGAAGTTCCGGGGCCAGAGCGTCCGCGCGGTCAAGAGCATCGCCTGCGAGCACAGGGTCGTGAAGACCGGGGCGGCCTTCGCCGCGGTGGTGCTGTGGGACTGAAGAAGCCCCCATCCTCCTCCCTGGAGGCCCTGCATCAGGGGGAGTTCTGGTTCACCGAGCTCCACGCCCCGGGCACGGGCATCACCTTCCGGGTGCGGCGCGTCCTCCACTGGGCCCGCACCCCGTTCCAGGAGCTCGCCCTCGTCGAGACCGAGGACATGGGCCGGGCCCTCTTCCTGGACGGCACGGTCCAGTTCACCGAGCGGGACGAGTTCATCTACCACGAGATGCTGGTCCACGTGCCGCTCTGCATCCACCCCCGGCCCCGGCGGGTTCTCATCGTGGGGGGCGGGGACGGCGGCTGCGTCCGCGAGGCCCTGCTCCACCCCCAGGTCGAGGAGGTCACCCTCGTCGAGATCGACGGCGAGGTGGTGGAGGCCTGCCGGCGGCACATCCCCTCCGTCTCCTCCCGGCTGGGCGACCCGCGGGTCCGCCTCCTCATCCAGGACGGGGTCAAGTTCATGAAGGAGAACCGGGGCGCCTTCGACGTCATCATCGTGGACTCGACCGACCCCGTGGGCATGGCCAGCCCCCTCACCCAGGCGCCCTTCTTCCGCACCGCCCAGGAGGCCCTGACCCCCCAGGGGCTCTACGTGGCCCAGTCCCAGGGGCCCCTCTTCGACGGCCGGGAGATCGCCCGCATCGCCCGGGCCGCCCGCAAGGTGTTCCGGCACGCCGCCCACTTCCTGGCCCCCACCCCGACCTACCCCGGGGGCCTCTGGTCCTTCCTCCTGGCCACCCGCGGGCCCAAGAACCCCGCCGCGCTCGAGCCCCGGCCCATGCCCCGGGGGGCGAAGACCCGCTACTACTCGACCGGGGTCCACAAGGCCGCCTTCGTGCTGCCCCCCTTCGTGCAGGACTTCGTCCGGTGAGGGGAGGACTCCCCTCCTACCTCCCCCGCACGCCCTTCCTCTGGGCGAAATGCCCCTTCGAGCGGGCGCGGATCGTCCTGTTCGGCTGCCCCTTCGACGGCACCGCCAGCTTCCGGCCCGGCGCCCGGTTCGGCCCCGAGGCCATCCGCTCGGTCTCGGACGGCCTGGAGACCTACAGCCCCCTCCTCGACGCCGACCTGGAGGACCTCCCCTACTGCGACCTGGGGGACCTCCCCCTGGCCCCGGGGGACGTCCCCGGGACCCTGGCCTCCATCAAGGAGGAGGCCCGGCGCCTTCTCGCGGCGGGCAAGATCCCCTTCGCCCTGGGGGGGGAGCACCTGGTGAGCCTCCCCCTCATCGAGGCGGCCCTGGAGGTCCATCCCGGCCTCGTGGTGTTCCAGTGGGACGCCCACGCCGACCTCCGGGAGGACTACCAGGGGGCCGCCCTCTCCCACGCCAGCGTCATGCGCAAGGTGGCCGGCCAGATCGGGCCCGGGCGGTTGATCCAGTTCGGCGTCCGCTCCGGCACCCGGGAGGAGTGGGTCTGGATGCGCCGCCACGGCACGGTGCACCCCCTCACCCCCGAGGTGGTCCGCCAGGCCCTGGCCCGGCACGCGGGGAGCCCCATCTACCTCACCCTGGACCTCGATGTCCTGGAGCCGGGTGAGTTCCCGGGCACCGGCACCCCCGAGCCGGGGGGGGTGCGGTTCGGCGAGCTGGCCGAGTGCATCGTCCTCCTGCGCCGGGAGGGGGCCCGGATCGTGGCCCTGGACGTGGTGGAGCTCACCCCCATGCTGGATCCCTCGGGGGCCAGCTCCCTGGCCGCCGCCAAGGCCGTCCGTGAGCTCCTCCTGGCCCTCCCGGCCTAGGGGTGCGGTCCTTTTTTCTCTTTTCCCGAAATCCTCCTATATTGATAGAAGGAGGATATTCCGCCTAAGCCGGGCGGCCCCTTTCCCTCACTTCCTTTTTGGGGAACCCGCCGGGAGCGTGGGGCGGATTGTCACAGCCCGGGGTTGATGGTATGGTCCCTGGGGTAATCCACTCGGCCCTGCCTCGAATCCATGGTTTTTCGTCTTTCCGGAGGTTTCGGAAAACCGTCCGTGCGGGCTCGATTGCCCACGGGGGCTTCATTGGAGGGGGGGAGCCGCCCCCCATTTGAACAGGTGGACGGGCCATGCCTGATCTCAAAGAGCGGAAATTCGTCGGGAAAGTGGAGTTCGTGAAGGGCCTCGAGGGGGCCATCACCCACGAGAGCACCCTGAGCTACGTGGATGGCCAGAACGGGAAGCTCATCTACCGGGGCTACAGCATCGACGACCTCTGCCGCGGGGGGGGCGGCTACGAGGAGACGGCCCACCTCCTCCTCCGCGGCAGGCTCCCCAACCGCCGGGAGCTCGACGCCTTCAAGGCCGACCTCGCCAAGCGCCGGGCCATCCCCAAGGAGGTGAAGGACCTCATCTCCTTGGTGGCCAAGGGCACCCACCCCATGAACACCCTCCGCTCGGCGGTCTCCCTGCTGGGCTGCCTCGACCCCCACGAATTCGAGGTGAACGTCGAGAACGACACGCGCATCTCGCTCAACCTGACCGCCCAGTTCCCCACCCTCGTGGCGGCCATCGCCCGGGTCCGGGGGGGCCAGCCCATCCTCGACCCCGACCCCTCGCTGGGCCACTCGGCGGACTTCCTGCGCATGATGACGGGCAAGAGCCCCGACGCCCGGACGGCCGAGGCCATGGATATGGCCCTCATCATGCACGCCGAGCACGGGATGAACGCCTCCACCTTCAGCGCCATGACGGTGAACAGCACCCTCACCGACCTCTACAGCTCGATCACCGCCGGGGTGGGCGCCCTCAAGGGCCCCCTGCACGGCGGGGCCAACGAGCAGACCCTGCGCACCTTCCTCGAGATCGGCGATCCCGCCAAGGTCGACTCGTGGTTCAAGATGTCGAAGGAGAAGAAGATCAAGGTCATGGGCTTCGGCCACCGCGTCTACAAGGCCTACGACCCCCGCGCCATCCTCTTCGACCCCGTCGCCAAGGAATTCGCCGAGCGGACGGGCCACGGGCACCTCTACCAGATCGCCAAGAAGCTCGAGGCCCTCGTGGTGGCCGACCTGGGCGGGAAGGGCATCTTCCCCAACGTGGACTACTTCTCGGGCATCATCTACGACGCCATGGGCATAGACTCCGCAATCTTCACCCCCATCTTCGCCGTGCCCCGCGTCGCGGGCTGGTGCGCGAGCATCCTCGAGTACCTCCCCGAGAACCGCCTCTTCCGGCCCACCTCGATCTACGTCGGGGACCTCGAGGCGAAGTACGTCCCCATCGAGAAGCGCTAGTTCCCGCCGGAAACGAAAAACGGGAGGCCCTCCGGGGCCTCCCGCTTTTTTCGGGCTAACCGCGGCGGTAGGCCGCCACGTCGGGCGACGTGTACATGGCTTCAAGCCGCCGGGACGCCTCCTCATCGAACTGAAGGCCATCGCCCATCGCCGTTCCTCCGGTCTTTCTTCCGCGGGGAGCCTCTACCGCTGCATCCTCGGGTCGAAGACGTCCCTGAGCCAGTCCCCCAGGAGGTTGATGGCGACGACCACCACCATGAGGGCGAGGCCCGGCAGCACGGTGAGCCACCAGTAGCCGCTCAGGAGGAAGGCGTAGCCGTGGGCGATGGCGCCTCCCAGGGAGGGGACCGTGGGCGGCACCCCCAGGCCCAGGAAGCTCAGGGTGGACTCGAGGATCATCACCCGGGGGAGCTCCACCGCGGCGATGATCAGGATGGGCGTCATCACGCCCGGGAGGATGTGCCGCAGGATCACGGTGCGGGGCGGCGCCCCCAGGGCCCGGGCGGCCTCCACGAACTCCCGCTCCCTGAGCGCCAGGACCGAGCCCCGCACCGTCCGCCCATAGACCGCCCAGTGGTTGAGCCCGATCAGGAGGATGAGGTTCCCCACCCCCGGGCCGAGGATGGCGATGACGGCCAGGGCGACGAGGACGGTGGGGAGGGTGAGCTGGAAATCCGCCAGCCGCATCACGAGCGCGTCCGTGCGGCCGCCCTGGTAGCCCGCCCACACGCCCAGGGAGACGCCCAGCAGGGCGGAGATCGCGACCGCGCAGATTCCCACGCCGAGCGAGATCCGGAAGCCGTAGAAGATGTAGCTCAGGATGTCCCGGCCCAGGCCGTCCGTCCCCAGCAGGTGGCCGGGGGCCGCCCCCGCCAGGAAGAAGGGGGGCTTGAGCGCCAGGTGCAGGCGCTGGCCGATGGGGTCGTAGGGGGCGGCCCAGGGGGCGAAGAGGGCGATCAGGACGGCGGCGGCGAGGAGGAGCAGGCTCAGGGCCGCGTCCGGCCGGGCGGCGGGGGAGAGAGGATGCCGCCGCCCCGCGCGCGCGGAGGGGGCCTCCGCCGCCCGCGCCGGGGACGCCGGGACCGCCGCCTCTTGCGCCATGGCCCGCCCTCAGCCCGCGCGGACCCGGGGGTCCACGAAGGAATAGGAGATGTCCACGAGGAGGTTGATGAGGATGAAGATCCCCGCCGTCACGAGCGCCCAGCACATGACGACCGGATAGTCCAGCTTTTGGATGGAGTCCAGGATGAGCCGCCCCATGCCGGGCCAGGCGAACACGCGCTCGGTCACCACGGCGCCCGCGAGCAGGCTTCCCATCTGAAGGCCCGAGATGGTGATGAAGGGGATGAGGGTGTTCTTCAGGGCGTGCTTGAAGATGACGGCCTGCTCCGCCAGGCCCTTGGCCCGGGCGGTGCGGACGTAGTCGTGGCTCAGCACGTCCAGCATCCCCGAGCGGACCAGGCGCACGAAGAGCGCGAGCCGATAGAGGGCGAGGGAGCCCGCGGGAAGGACGAGGTGCTCCCACCCGCCCCGGCCCGAGGTGGGGAGCCAGCGGAGGAGGACGCCGAAGACGAGGATGAAGACGATCCCCACCCAGAAGGGGGGCGCCGAGAGCCCCACCAGGGAGCCCGAGAGGAAGAGCCGGTCCAGGAAGCCCCCCCGCCGGTTGGCGGCGATCACGCCCAGCGGGATCGCCAGGGCGATGGAGACGAGCATGGCCGCTCCGGCCAGCTCCAGCGTGGCGGGGACCCGCTCCAGCACGAGCGTCATGGCGGGGACGCCGTGATGGTAGGAGACGCCCAGGTCCCCCCGCAGGGCGTTTTTCAGGAAGAGCAGGTACTGGATCGCGACGTGGCGGTCCAGGCCGTAGGCCGCGCGCATGCGCGCGATATCGGCCCGCGAGGCCTCCTCGCCCAGGAGGAGCTGGATCGGATCGCCCACGAACTGGAGCAGGGTGAAGATCACCACCGTCACGCCGAGGAAGACGCCCACGCTTTGCAGGAGGCGCTTGAGGAGGAATTTCGGCACGGCGGAGTCCCCGTCCCCGGCGGGCGCAGGCGCCCTGGCCCGCCGGGGGGGCCGGCGAGGATCAGTTCCTTCCCGTGAGGGTGATCTCCTGGGCCAGGATCCATTCGTTGAACCGGGGCTTGAGCTGCACGTTCTTCTGCGCCGCGATGATGGCCTCCTGCTGGTAGAGGGGCAGGACGGACAGCTCCCCGATGGCGATCTCCCAGGCCCGCTCCCAGAGCGCCTGGCGCTTGGCGTCATCCATCTCGGCCGAGGCCTTCGCGATCAGGGCGTCCAGTTCCTTGTTGCTGTAGCGGCCCCGGTTGATGCGGCCCATGCCCTTCTCGTGGTCCTGGGTGTGGAAGACGGCGCTGAAGGTGGGGCCCGCCGTGTCCGTCCCCCAACCGGCCTGGTAGATGGTGAAGTCGCCGTTGTCCATCGCGGTGAAGTAGACGGCCTTCGTGCGGGGGTGGGGGGTGGCTTGGATGCCCACCTTGGCCAGCATCCCCGTGATGGCCTCGCACATGGGGCCGTCGTTGATGTAGCGGTCGTTCGTGCAGTCGAGGCGCATCTTGAAGCCGTTCGGGAAGCCCGCCTCGGCCAGGAGCCTCTTCGATCTCCCGGGGTCGAAGGGGAGCCGCCCCAGGCGCTTGTTGTAGCCGAAGGCCTGGGGCGGGGCGAGCTGGGTGGCGGGCTCGCCGCTCCCGTGCAGGACGATCTGGATCAGCTCGGGCACGTTGATGGCGTGGGCCACCGCCTGGCGCACCTTGAGGTTCAGGAAGGGGTTGGGGGCGCCCTGCGGGATGCCCGGGGTGTGGGGGCCGTCCTTCCGGAAGGGCCCGCCCTCTTTCCGCCAGTGGTCGAAGGCGAGGTACATGTTGCGCTGGGTGATGGTGCGGTAGATGCGGACGTTGGGGTTCTGTTCCAGCGGTTTCGCGTCCACCGGAGAGATGCCCCACACCACGTCGATCTCGCCCGCGATGAGGCCCGCCGTCCGCGCCGCGTCCACCGGGACGGGGCGGATGCGCACGCTCTTGACGGCGGGCGCGCCCTTCCAGTGGTTGGGATTGGCTTCCAGGTCGATGTGGTCGTCCTTCACCCACTCGACGAACTTGTAGGCGCCCGTCCCGACGGGTTTTCGGGCGAAGGCGGCGTCGCCCGCCTTCTGGATGTAGTGGACGGGCACCATGGCGATGTTGGCCAGGTCCTCGTGGAGCGTGGGCCAGGGCTGGCCGGTTTCGATCTCGAGCGTCGCGTCATCCACCACGCGGATGTCCCGGATGCCCTTGGTGAAGTGCTTCATCTGGCTGCGGGGGAAATTCTTCCCCTGGGCGCGCAGGAGGGCCTCCTTGGCCGCCTCGGCCGTGAAGGGCGCGCCGTCGTGGAAGCGCACCCCCTGGCGCAGCCGGATGAGCCACTTGGTCTCGCTCACGGGCTTCCAGGAAAGCGCGAGGCCCGGTTCGTGGCCGCCCTGGACCGCGGGGAAGACCAGGTAGTCGAACATGTGCGCCTGGATGGAGATGGTGGTGGTCTCGTTGCGCCCTTGGGCGTCGAGCGTGGCGGCGTCGCCTTGGAAGGCGATGACGAACTTGCGCTCGGCGGCCTCCGCCTCCGGGAGGGGGCCGGCGAGCAGCAGGGCCGCCAGGAGGCCGCTCCCGGGCGCAAGCGCGCGGGCGGCGGCGCGGAACGGGTGGTCGGGGGTCCTCATGGGAATTCCTCCATGCCCCGCGCGAGTGGGGGAGGGATGAAGGGGAGCCGCGGCAGCCCCGGGGAGGGGCGCCCGGTGATCCGGGTGCGCATGGGCCGGATTGTATAACATTTACGCGAGGGGAAGGATTTTCTCTTTTGATTCGTTATTAAGAGGACAACCTCAGGGAGGGGGAAATGGGCTGCTTCGCGCGGACCATCCAGCTGGACTGCCGGGGCTTCACCGACGTGCGGGACATCACCGGGGAGCTCGAGGAGGCCCTCCGCCAAAGCGGCCTCCGGGAGGGCATCGCCCTGGCCTCGGTCCCGGGCTCCACGGCGGGGGTGACCACCCTCGAGTTCGAGCCGGGGGCGGTGGAGGATTTGAAAGCCGCCCTCGCCCGCCTGGCCCCAGA
>JBBTDR010000446.1:0-4897 GCA_038042665.1 Nitrospinota bacterium | reverse complement strand
ACGTCGTCTCGGTCGCCTCGCCCGGCTTCTTCGCCGGGGCGGCCAAGGAGGGGGCGTTCCTCCCGCTGGAGAGCGGCCACTGGAAGAAACACGAGGAGGGATGGAAAATGGCGGGGATCTTTAATCAGTACCCGCACTTCATCTCCCCCTACTCCTACACCTTCCAGCCCGTCTGGAACACGGCCTGCCCCGGCATGGAGGGGGTCAACATCACCTCCTACGACGACATCCTCGACAACCCCAAGCTGAAGGGAAAAGTCATGTCCAGCGACGTCACCAAGAGCGAATCCTACTCGCTGACGACGCTCGGCCTGATGGAGAACGGCTTCGACGTGAAGGGGATGTGGAAAAGACTCAAGGCCCTCGACCCCGTCGTGGCCTTCCGCACCGAGGAGAAAATGCAGCGGGTCGTCAACTGCGAGCAGCCGGTGGACATGTGGAACATCTCCGGGCGCGCCCTGCAGAAGATCAAGGAGAAGCCCGAGCTGGCCAAGGGCCTGAAGTGGGGCACCTACAAGGAAGGGATGGTCCTCTTCGGCCAGCATGCCGCCATCGTCAAGGGGGCCAAGAACCCCAACGCGGCCAAGCTCTGGGTGGATTTCCTCCTGACCAAGGAGGCGGCGGACATCGTGGCCGAGATGGAAGCCAGCTTCTACACCTTCCTCAAGGACTACGAGCCCCCCGCCTCCATGAAGGAGTACATGATCGATTTCAAGAAGGTGAAGTTCCTCCCCATCAAGGACCCGGTGGGCGCCGCGAAGCAATTCAAGAAGATGCACGAGGAGTGGCAGGAGGTGTTCCGATAAACCCCTCGGGCGCGCCCGAGGTCCTGGCGCTCCAGGAGGCCCTGAAGAAGGCGGGCGGGGATCCCGGCCCGATGGACCGCATCGTGGGCCGAAAGACCCGCGCCTTCCAGAAAAGGGATGGCCGCAAGACGACCGGCCGCGCGGACAAAGAGACGATTGCGAAGCTCAAGCCCTTCATGTGACCAAATCGCGCGCGCGAAGCGGCCCTCCTCCTCCGGGAGGGGGAGGGCGCCGCGCCCGCTCCTCCCCCCGCTCCCCAAACCCCGCATTGGCCCGCCGGCCGGGCCCCTCTTCGCGCCCTCGCTGGGATTGCGGAAAAAAGACCAAAATGTCATATTATGACGAATCACTACTGCGAAACCTTTCTCCCCTGCCCGCCGGGGAGGGGGGTGAGCCGTGCGTTCTTCTCGCGGAGCCTTTCCCCGCGGCTTTGAGCAAAGGAGCGCGCCATGAAGCCGAGCCCGAAATCCTGGATTCCTTCCATCCCGATTTTCCTGCTGTTGGCTTTCGTCCTTCCCGCCCTCGCCGCCACGGAGATCACCCCCCAGGAGAAGAAGCTCATCCCCTTGGCCAAGAAGGAGGGCGGCGCCGTTTACATGGGAGGCACCTTCAAGGATGAGGCGATACGGCGTCTGGACGCGGGGATGAAGAAGCACTACGGCCTGGGGGACGCCTTCAAGCTGAGCAGCATCTTCAAGGGGACCGGCCCCACCGTGTCCCAGGCGCGCCAGGAGATTAGGGCGGGGAAGTTCAGCTTCGACGTCGTGGCCGTCGCCTCCCCGGGCTTCTACGCCGGCGCGGCCGACCAGGGGGCGTTCCTCCCCCTGGAGAGCGGCCACTGGAAGGACCATGAGGAGCGCGCCAAGAAGGCGGGCCAGTTCTTCCGCTACCCCTACTTCGTGGCCACCCTCTTCTACACCTTTCAGCCCGTCTGGAACGTGGCCTGCCCGGGCATGGAGGGCGTGAACATCACCTCCTACAGCGACATCCTCGACAACCCCAAGCTGAAGGGGAAGGTCATGGCCAGCGACGTCACCAAGAGCGAGTCCTACTCGCTGACGACGATCGGCCTGACGGAGGCGGGCTACGACATGAAGGAGATGTGGCGGAAGCTCAAGGCCCTCGACCCCGTCGTGGCCTTCCGCACCGAGGACAAGATGCAGCGGATCATCAACTGCGAGCAGCCGGTGGACCTTTGGAACCTCCCCGGGCGCGCCTACCAGAATATCCGGGAGAAGCCCGAGCTGGCGAAGGCCCTCCGGTGGGGCACCTACAAGGAGGGCCAGGTCGTCTTCGCCCACCAGATCGCCGTCATGAAGGGGGCGCCGCACCCCAACGCGGGCAAGCTGTTCGTGGAGTTCCTGCTGACGAAGGAGGGCGCCGACATCGTGCACGAGGAGGAGGTCACCTACTATACCTTCCTCAAGGGGTATAAGCCCCCGGAGCATTTGAAGCAGTACCTGATTGACTTCGACAAGGTGAAGATCATCGGCTTCAAGGACTGGGTGGAGAGCTACAAGAAGTTCAAGACAATGCAGGAGGAGTGGATGAAGGTCTTCATGCGGTAGCCGCTTCCGGCGTGGGAGCCCATGTGCATATGGACACGGAAATCCTAGCCGGCAAGGCGAGAATCGGCCGGGCGGGAAGGTGGGCGGGCCTCCTCACCCAGGAGGCGGTGATCACCTCCCTGGTCGCCCTCGTCGTGGCCGCCGCGGTGGTGATTCCCCTCATCGCCCTCGTCGTGAACAGCTTCCTCGTGCTGGACGACCTGGGCTTCGGCACCCAATGGGGGCTGGCCAACTACCGGGAGATGGTGCAGGGGAGGGTCATCCCCAATGCCCTCCTGAACACCTTCCTCGTCAGCACGGGGGCCACCCTGCTGGCCACCTTCATGGGGGTTTCGCTCGCCTGGCTCAACGCGCGGACGAACTGTCCCTTCCGCGAGAGGCTGGAGCCCCTCAACCTGATCCCCTTCTTCCTCAGCCCCTTCGTCGTGGCGATCGCCTGGCACAACCTGGCCTCGCCCAAGGTCGGCCTGCTGAACAACCTGGCCCGGGACTTCCTCGGCGTCCAGGGCCACGTCCTCAACGTGAACAACCTCTTCGGCGTCATCTGGGTGACGGGCATCTTCTTCACTCCCCTGGTCTACCTCTTCGTCGTGGGCTCGCTCAGGCGCATGGATCCCGCCCTCGAGGACAGCGCCCGCGTGACCGGGGCCCGCCTGCTCCGCACGACCCTGACCGTCACCCTGCCCCTGGTGGCGCCGGGGATCCTCTCGGGGGCGATCATCGTCTTCGTCACGAGCGCCGGGGAGTTCGGGGTCCCCTTCAAGCTGGGCGCTCCCTACGGCTGGGAGACCCTCACCACCCAGATCTTCTCCAAGGCCATCGGCGCCCAGGCGAACCACTACATGGGCTCGGCGATGAGCATGACGCTCGGCGTCATCACGGTCTTCTTCATCTGGATCCAGCGGAGGGTCATCGCCCCCCGCGAGTTCACGACCGTGACCGGCAAGGGCTTCCGGCCCAACCTCATCGACCTGGGCCGCTGGCGGTGGGCCGCCCTCCTCTTCAACGCCCTGTACATCCTCCTCGCGGTGATCGTCCCCATCGCCTGCATCTTCCTGGTGAGCCTCCACCGGATCTGGACCGGGAAGATCATCCCGGAGGACTTCACTCTCCTGAACTACGAGAGGATCCTCTTCTTCTGGTCGCCGCTGAACATCCGGCCCGCGACGAACGGGATCATCAACAGCTTCATCCTCTCCTTCTCGGGGGCGACGACCGCGATGGCCCTGGGGATCGTGGTCTCTCTCATGATCCACCGCCAGCGGAGCCGGGGGGCGGCCCTGCTGGATTTCCTGTGCGCCGTCCCCGTTGGCTTTCCGGGGATCGTCCTGGGGATGGGGGTGCTCGTGGCCTACATCAAGACGCCCCTCTACGCCACGCTCTGGATCCTGATGCTGGGCTACGTCACCCGCTTCTTCCCCTACGGGCAGCGGAACGTGGCCTCGGTCATGCTGGCCGTCTCGGAGGAGCTGGAGCAGAGCTCGCGCCTCTTCGGCGCGAGCTGGCTCACGACGCTCAGGCGCATCACCCTCCCCCTCCTCAAGCCGGGCATCTTCGCCGGCTGGATCCTCCTCTTCCTCATCTACGTGCGCGAACTCTCGATGTCGATCATCCTCTACACGGCCGGGACCGAGACCCTCTCCGTGGGCATCTACTACCTGCAAGAGTTCGAGAACGAGTCGCTCACCTGCACCCTCTCCGTCGTCCAGACGGTCGTCCTCCTCGGCTGCGTCTACCTCTTCCGCCGGGCCGCGGGAAAGGAAGCCCTGGTCGCCTGACCCCCCGGCCCGCTCGGGGGTTGCGCGCCAGGCTCCCCGGCCCGAAAATCGCCGGGCGCCCCATCCATCCCTTCCACCGCGAGGAGAACCGCGCCGCATGGTCGAGAGCCCAAACTATCCCTGGAACGAGAGCGCCGTCCCCGGCGAGCGGCCCATCGACAAGCCCGAGCTCCCGCCCCAGGGCTACGCGATCACCATGGTCGCCGAGACCGAGACCCGGGGCGCGGGCCAGCTCAAGGTGGGCCGCTACCGCCACTTCGAGGTCCTCTGCGACGAGCCCCCGCGCCTGGGCGGCGAGGACCGCCACCCCCAGCCCCTCACCTACATCGCCATGGGGGTAGGCTTCTGACTCCTCACCCAGCTTGGGCGGTACGCCCACATGACGAAGACCCCCTTCCGGCGGGCGAGCTGCCGGGTGGAGTTCGACTACTACCTCCGGGGCTCGGTCCTCAAGGGCACGGTGGACGCGGGCTGCACGGCCGCGCGCACCCACTTCCGGGTGGAATCGGATGAGCCCGAGGAGCGGGTGCTGCGCCTCGTCCAGCTCGCCAAGCAGGGCTGCTACGCCGAGAAGATGGTGCAGGCCCCCGTCCCCCTCACCAGCACGGTCGAGCTGAACGGCAAGGCCATCCGACTCGAGGGGATCACGGAGTAGGCGGGGCGGGCGGAGCGGCCTGTAGGGGCGGCCCCCCGTGGCCGCCCTCTACGCGGGGCAGGCGTCGAATTTGGGGCCCCCGCGCGGCAC
>JBBTDR010000445.1:0-3538 GCA_038042665.1 Nitrospinota bacterium | reverse complement strand
CCCTGGTGCTGGCTTCGCCCGCCCCGGCGTCAACCCCGACGACAAGAAGGTGCTGCAGCACTACCGATACTACGACCTGGCGACCGTTCCCGTAGGACAGAAAGACCGCGATGCCGTAGTAAAGCTCGCTACGCCCGAGAAGGACGCTCTTTACGGGGAGATTCGAGGCTACTTAGAGAACGCGAAATGCGCCGATAATGAGGGCGGATCCGATACGGACGCTCCCGCCCAGGATGACGAAGATCTCCCCCCGGTGGATGTCGAAGCTCACGTCCTTGAGGATGTGCCGGTCCCCGTAGTAGGTCTCGAGGCGGCGCACCTCGATGACCGGCTCCCCGGCGGGAGAGGGTGCGGCGGCGGACGCAGTCTCGTCCATCGGCTCACTCGATCATATAGAAGAAGGAGGTGAAGACCAAGTTCGCGAGAATGACCAGGAAGATGGAGACCACCACCGAGTTCGTGGTCGAGCGCCCCACCCCCTCCGCGCCGCCCTCCACGTGCACCCCCAGGTAGCAGCCCACCGTGGCGATGATCACCCCGAAGACACAGCTCTTGGTGAGCCCCCGCATGACGTCGCCCATGTCGATGGCGTCGGCCGTGTGGCGCAGGTACTGCCAGGAGCCCAGGTCCACCACCGTGACGGCGATGAGCCAGCCCCCGAAGATGCCCATGAAATCCGCGAGCAGGGTGAGCAGCGGAACCGCGACGCTCATGGCCAGCACCCGGGGCACGATCAGGAAGCGGGTGGGGTTCAGGCCCATGGTCGAGAGGGCGTCCACCTCCTCGGCCATCTTCATGCTGCCGATCTCGGCGGTGAAGGCCGAGCCGCTCCGCCCGGCCACGATAATCGCGGTGAGCAGGGGGGCCAGCTCCCGCGTCGTGGAGAGGGCCACGGCGTTCGCCACCAGGAGGAGCTGGCCGAAGCGCTTGAGCAGGGAGGCGCTCTGGAGGGCGGAGATCATGCCCACGAAGAGGTTGATGAGGACGACGATGGGGATGGCGTCCCAGCCGATCCGCACCCCCTGCTCGACCGCGCTCTCCCACCGGACGCCCGCCCGCTGGCGCTTCCAGGGGGCGACGAACAACCAGAAGGCGATGTCCTTGAGCAGGCGCCAGACGTCGCGCGCCACCTCGGCGGCGTTGATCACAAACCGCCCGAGGGCGGCCAGGACCTCCTCTTTGCCAGGCACGGCCTAGAGCCCCTCCCGCGCCCCCGCCAGATCGGGGAAGATCTCGAAGACGTCCGTCAGCCGGGCCAGGTCGAACACCTGCCGCACCTTCGGGCTGAGGGCGGCGAGGCGGAACTTGCCGCCATAGCCCATCGCCTCCTGGAGCCCCTCGACCAGGGTGGCGATGCCCGAGCTGTCCATGTAGGTGACTCCGCCCAGGTCCACCAGGATGGCGGGCACCCTCTTCTGGGTCAGGCCGATCAGGATGTCCCGCACCTGGGGGGAGTTGGACATGTCCACCTCCCCCGACACCTGGACCAGGGTGGCCTTCCCGATCGCCTTGGTCTCGATCTGCATCCTCACCCCTCCCAGGCCGCCGGGAGCCGCTTGCGCATGAGCAGGCGGGTGCCTTGGGCTCCGCAATCCTCGAATTCCACGGTATCCATCACCTTCCGCATGAAATGGACGCCCAGGCCGCCCGGCCGCACGTCCGTCAGCTCCCTCGGCTGGATGACCGCGGGGTCCACCTTCTTCCCGAAATCCCGCAGGATGAAGGAGATGCCCTCCTCGTCCAGCCGGCCCTCGCAGATGATCGGCTTGTCCGCCGCGCCGCCGTAGCTGTGGCGGATGATGTTCGCGCAGGCCTCGTCCACGGCCAGCACGATCATGCACCGCCCGTCGTCGTCCACCCCGCCCATGGCGCACAGGGTGTCCACCGCCGCCCGGACCATCCGCAGGAACGCCGGGTCCGCGGGCACCTCGATCTGGAAGCGCCGCACGCGCTCACCCCCCCCAGGCGAGGGAGACCATCGTCATGTCGTCGGCCTGGGGGGCGCCGTGGGTGAAGCGCTCCACCGCATCGTGCACTCCTGCGAGGAGCCCCGAGGCCCCGCGCGGCGCGGCCGCCGCGGCCGCCAGCAGCCGCTCCTCGCCGAAGAGCTCCCGGTCCCTGCTCCGGGCCTCCAGGATGCCGTCCGAGTAGATGAGCACGGCGTCCCCCGGCGAGAGGGTGAGGGTCTCCTCCCTGAACTTGGCCTTCCCGAGCATCCCGATCGGCGGCCCCCCCGCGCCTCCCACGAAGCGGACCCCGCCGCCTTTCTCCGCCAGGAGCAGCGGCAGATGGCCCGCGCTGGCCACCTGGAGGGTCCCCGCGGCGGGGTTCAGGACGGCGTAGGCGAAGGTGACGAACATCCCGCGCGTCCCCCCCTGGCTGAAGCTCTGGTTCAAGGCCTCGAGCACTTCGCCCGCGGAGGCGCCGCCGGCGCTGAACAGACGGAACTCGCTCACCACCCGGGCCATGTAGAGGGCCGCCGGGATGCCCTTCCCCGACACGTCTCCCACGCAGGCGCCCAGGTGGCCGTCCGGCAGGCTCGCCACGCAGTAGAGGTCCCCCCCCACCTCCTGGGCCGAGCGGCTGAAGGCTCCCAGCTCGAAGCGGCCCGAGCCGTCCACGGGCAGGGCGGCGGGGAGGAAGCTCTTCTGGATGGAGGCCGCCATCTCCATCTGCTGGTCGAGGAGGTGGCGCCGCACCTCCGCCTTGTGCAAGCGGGCGTTCTCGATGGCGACGGCGACCTGGCGGCAGAAGCTCGCGAAGAGCTGGAGGTCGAGCTCGGTGAAGGGCCGCCCGCCCTTGTGGTTGAGCACCTCGCCCACGCCGATCACCTTGTCGTGGACGATGAGGGGCGCGGCCAGGATGGAGCGGGTCACGAAGCCCGTCTTCTCATCCGCCTTCGCGAAGAAGCGCGGGTCCTTGGACACATCGGCCACGAGGAGGGGCTGGCCCGACTCCATCACCGAGCCGTCGATGCCCTGCCCCTTGGGGATGCGGACGGCCTTGAGCTCCTCGACCCCTACCTCGCCGACCGAGGTCTGAAACTCGAGGCACTGTTCCTTCTCGTTCCAGAGTATGACCGAGGCGGCCTCGGCCCCCATGATCTCCTTGGCCAGCCGCATGACCCGCTGGAGGACCTCCTCCAGGTCCAGGGTGGAGGAGATGAGGGCGGTCACTTCCATGAGGCGGGAGAGGTTGTCCACCCGCTCCCGCAGGGCCTGCATCTCCGGCGTCTCGGGGGCAGCCTTGGGGCGGGCGGCGGTGCGCATGAAAGCGTTCTCTCCCGGGCCGAGGGGGCGAAAGAAGAACCCCGAAACCCATCGCGGCGCCGCGGATTGAGCGCGCCCCGGTTGGGGGGCGCGAGCGACAACCGCTTGAAAAAAATCGAATTGAGGGAAAATCCCCAGGCCAGATGCTACCAGATGGGGCGCCGGGGGGCAATTTCCCCTCCGGCACCCCGCTCCAGGGGATCTTCGCCAGGCCCGCCCAGCCCTACCTGGGCGGGATGATGGGCAGCCGCAGATACGCGTCCCGCCCC
>JBBTDR010000444.1:0-1359 GCA_038042665.1 Nitrospinota bacterium | reverse complement strand
GCAGGCACTGCGGCCAGACTCGCCGCGGGCCGGAGGGGGAGGGGGAGTCACCCTGGCATCCGCGGCGTGAACAACGTGCCGGGAAATGACAGCTAGGGGGCGGGGGGGGAGGTTTCCCCCTCTTGGGGGCGGCGCTCCTTCAGGCGCCGCATCCGCGCGAAGAAGGAGAGGGGCCCCGAGGCCGCGTAGCCGACCGTGAGGGCGAAGGCCACCACCTGGGGCGCCGCCGCCGCCACGAAGAGGGCCAGCACCGCGCCCACGAGGACCCGGAAGGGGTGCCTGAGCGGGCCGCCCAGGTTCTTGAAGCCGCGGTAGCGGAGGGTGCTCACCATGAGGAAGGCGAGGAGGTAGGCCGCCGCCGCGATGACGGCGTGGGGGAAGAACGGCTGGAGGCGGAGGTCCTCGGCGAGGTAGACCGTCGAGGCGAGCACCCCCGCCGCCGCCGGGATGGGCAGCCCGCGGAAGTCGCTCGCTCCCTCGCCGCTCAGGGCCAGCACGTTGAAGCGGGCGAGGCGCAGCGCCCCGCAGGCCGCGAAGACGAAGGCCGCCAGCCAGCCGAAGCGGCCGAAGGGGGCCAGCGCCCAGTTGTAGATCAGCACCGCCGGGGCGAGGCCGAAGGCGGTGAGGTCGCACAGCGAGTCGTACTGGAGGCCGAAGGGGCTCGCGCTCTTGGTGAGGCGGGCCACGGTGCCGTCCATCCCGTCGAGCACGATGGCGATGAGGATGGCCAGCGAGGCGTGCCCGTGGTTCCCCTGGATGGAGGCGATGATGGCGTAGAAGCCGAGGAAGAGGCTCCCCGTCGTCAGGAGGTTCGGCAGGAGGAACACCCCCCGCCTGAGGGGGCCTCGGCCCCGGCGCCGCCTGCGGCGGAACCGGCCCCGGAACCTATCGCGCAAGGGCTCTTGCAACGATCGTCTCTCCTCCGCGGACCCTCTCCCCGGGGCGGACGCTGGCGGCGTAGCCGGCGGGGAGGTAGAGGTCCGTCCGCGAGCCGAACTGGATGAGCCCGAAGCGCTCCCCCGCCCGGAGCTCGTCCCCCGCCTTGCGCCAGCACACGATCCGGCGGGCGAGGACGCCGGCGATCTGCACCACCCGGAAATTCTCTCCCGAGACGGCCCGGATGTCGAGCGCGTTCCGCTCGTTCGCCTCCGAGGCCTCGTCCTTGTAGGCCGCGAGGAAGCGCCCCTTGACGTACTCGGCCTTGGTGATCTGGCCCGAGACGGGGGAGCGGTTGATGTGGACGTCCAGGGGGGAGAGGAAGATGCGGATGACGCCCGCGCCCCCCTCCTGCCGGTCGACCGCCACCACCCGCCCGTCCGCGGGGGCGAGCACCGCCCCGGGCTCCTGGGGCGGGGTGCG
>JBBTDR010000443.1:0-7247 GCA_038042665.1 Nitrospinota bacterium | reverse complement strand
GTCGCCCACGTTGTCGGCGATGGTGGCCGCGTTGCGGGGGTCGTCCTCGGGGATGCCCGCCTCGAGCTTGCCCACCAAGTCGGCGCCCACGTCGGCGGCCTTGGTGTAGATGCCCCCTCCCACCCGCATGAAGAGGGCGAGCAGGGTGCCGCCGAAGCCGAAGCCCAGGAGGGCCTCATAGGCGTGCTCGCCGTAGATCAGGAAGATGATGGAGCCGCCCAGGAGCCCCAGGCCGTCGGTGAGCATCCCGGTGATGGTGCCCGTCCGGTAGCCCAGCTGGAGCGCGTTTCCGAAGCTCGTCTGGGCGGCGGCGGCCACGCGGAGGTTGCCGATGGTCGCGAGCCTCATCCCCACGAAGCCCACCGTGGCCGAGAAGGCGGAGCCCACCAGGAACGAGAGGGCCCGGCCCACGGCGATGGAGGCTGGGGCCCCCGAGACGAGGGCGGCCCAGTAGAGGAGGAAGGTGATGACGATGACCAGGGCCCCCACCACCCGGAACTG
This sequence comes from Nitrospinota bacterium, assembly GCA_038042665.1. Classification (GTDB taxonomy): domain Bacteria; phylum UBA8248; class UBA8248; order UBA8248; family UBA8248; genus 2-12-FULL-69-37. The sequence goes on along the minus strand of JBBTDR010000443.1, from coordinate 6,746 downwards.
GCGGTAGAGGTAGGCGTTCGCCCCCTCGCGCACCGCGCGGGCGATCTCCTGCATCCGCGGGGTGCCCTGGGGGGCGTTCCGCACCTGGCGGACCAGGGAGAGCGCGTAGAGGAGCCCCGCCAGGGCCACGAGGACGTTCATGATCAAGGCGATTTTTTCGTAGGTTTCGTACTTGGGGCTGACGAAAGGCTCGAACAGGGTGATGCCCAGATGGCCCGGGGCGGCCGGCGGGGCGGGGATGGCGCCTGGTCCCCCGACCTGGGCCCAGGCGGCCGCCCCGAGGAAGCCGGCGGCGAGCAAGGCCAGGGCGGGGATGGAAATCTTCATGCTTCCTCCTCTTCGGTTAGGTGCGAGGTGGCACAAGCTCGCCGGGGGCGCACGCCCCCGGCGGGGGATGACGAACGGCGAGAAGCATCCAACCCGGCAATTTTGGGCCGAAGCAAGAAAAGCGGATCCGGAATCTTCGTCCCGAAAAAACGCGCGGAGCATAGCACGCGCGCGGGGCGGAGCCAAACGGGATTCGGGGGGAGCCGGGCGCCACCCGCGGGGCGGGAGGGGAGGGCCTCAGGGGGTCTTCTTTTGCCGTTTCATCGCCCGCCAGGGGAAGCGGGGGCTCGTCTTCTCGGCGTAGTCCAGGGGCTCGGCGGGCATCTCCACCACCCGGACGACGTGGTCCCCCCGCAGGGGGCCGCCCGGCTGGGCCCGCTCGATGCCGCAGCCCGCGAGCTTGAAGACGCTCCCCGGGCGCGTGGCGGGCGGTATCTGGATCCGCATCGCCCCCCTCACCGTGGGGACGCGCACGGGGCCGCCCTCCGCCAGGCGGAAGGAGGGGAGGCTCACCTCGCCATAGACGTCCAGGCCCTGGCGCCGCAGCGCCGGGTGGCCGCCGCAGGAGACGAGGATCATCAAATCCCCCGCCGGCCCGCCCGAGCGGCCGGGCTCGCCCTCGCCCGCGGCGCGGAGGGTCTCGCCCTCCTCGATCCCCGAGGGCACCCGCACCCGCGCCATCGCCCGCTCGGCGGCCTCCCCGCGGCCCTTGCAGTCCCCGCAGCCCGCGCCCGCGCAGACCGGGCAGGGGCGCATCCGGGTGAAGCGCACGGGGAACTCCCCGCCCCGCGCCGCCTGGAGGAAATCCAGCCGCAGGCGGTAGTGCAAATCCCTCCCGCGCGCCGGGAGGCCTTGGGGAGCCGCCGCGAGGGGCTCCCCCGTCCCCGCGCCGAGGAGGAGGCGGCAGGCCTCGCTCAACTCCTGGAAGCGCAGCGCGAGCGAGGGCGAGCCGGGGTGGAGGTCGGGGTGGCACTGGAGGGCGAGCCGCCGGTAGGCCCGGCGCACCTCCCCCGCCCCGGCGCCCGGGCGGAGGCCAAGGAGGGCGAGCGCTTTTTGCCGGGCCGAGACATCCTGCTCAGGTGGCATGGGCAAAATTCTCCCTCCCCGCGGCCGGGGGTGGCTGAAAACCCCCGCCCATCCTTGGATATCTTACAAAATCCGTGCCGCCGGCGGAAAGGGCGCCGCGGGGGGAAGGGCAGCCTTCCCCTGCCATCACCTGTCACCCATGTCCCCGGTCTAACCTGTTACCCATGTGCCCGGTTTGGACCCTCGCATTACCCTCCCCCTCCGGGGGAGGGCTTGGGCGGGGGAATGCCCACGATTGGCCTTCCCTCCCCCCAACCCCCTCCCGGGGGGAGGGGGCAAACCGGCCAACCCGCCAATCGGCCCGCATCCTGTAGGGGCGGGCCTTGGGCCCGCCCTATTTCTTTCGGGGCCTGGCATGAGAGCGGGCGACCACAAGGGCCGCCCCTACACGCCCATTTTGATCAGGGGAGAAGGCCGTCCCCTCAGGCGGCCTGCCAGACGATGGCCGCCATCCCCAGGAAGAGGAGCACCGCCCCCCCCCACTTGTGCCAGGTGACCCGCTCCTCCTCCCGGAGCCAGAAGCGGGCGAAGAGGAGGGCGAACAAGGGGGCCGAATAGCCCAGGGGGACCACGAGCCAGACCTCGCCGTAGCGGAAGGAGGTGAAAAAGAGCAGGAAGCCCAGGGTGTTGACCACGCTCATCAGGAGGAAGCGGAGGATGGCGGAGCGGTCGACGCGGAACCGCTCCTCGGGAGGAAGGAACCGGCCCATGAGGTGCACGCTCGGCAGGGAAGCCACGCTGCCGATGAGGGCCCCGATGACGGGGTCGGGCATCAGGACCATCGCGTGCCTCCGGATGCCGGAGGCGACGGCGAGCACGAGGGCGTGGCCCAGGGGGAGAAGCAGGAAGACGCGGCGCCAGCCGGCGTCGCCGGGAGGCTTGAGGGAGAGAAGGGCGCAGCCCGCGACCACGCTGGCGGTGCCCACCCAGACGGCCGGCCCGGGACGCTCGCCCAGGAAGGCCACCCCCAGGAGGGTGGAGAAGAAGGGGGTGACCGTGATGAGGGGCATCGTCCGCCCCACCCCGACGTAGCGGATGCCCAGGAACAGGAGCAGCCGCCCGAAGCCCGGGGCCAGGAGGCCGCCCAGGGCGAACCATGCGGCGGCCTCCAGCGTGAGCTTCTCCCAGGAGGAGAACACCAGCGAGAGGCCCCCCAGCATCGGCATGCCCACGAGGAGGCTGATCACCACCCCGGCGTAGGCCGTGCCCCCCACGAGGGCCTTGCGGGCGAGCACGCTGAAGGCGGCGAACAGGACGGCGGAAGTCAGGGCGTAGGAGACCGCGAGAAACGGGTTCAAAGCGCCCCTCTATCACGCCCCTCATCCGCCCCGCTCAAAGCGGCGATGGAGCATCTCCCCTCGAAGCGGCCCCCCGGCGCCGTATGCGTGGGGGCGTTCAATTGAACGCCCCCACGCAAGGCAGGCGGCCACGGAGCTTAGAAGTAGGGCTGGCCGGGGCGGACGGGCGGCGTCCACTCGCACTCGCCGAAGGGGCCGTCCCCGTTCTCCTTCACGTAGGCGACGCGGCGCTGGTTCACCTTCCCCTGCACCAGGACGCGCTGGAGCCAGTCCAGGATCGGCTGGTGGTGGTCCGTCCCCCCGAGGTTCTTGAGGCTCACCAGGGGGTGGAACTGGTTCTCGATCACCCACATCTCCTTGGGGCAGGTCAGGTCCTCGAACACCTCGACGGCGTCCTCGAGGGGGCAGAGCGGATCGAACTCGCCCGTCGCCAGGAGGGTCGGGCACCGCACCTTGTCCGTGTAGCCCTTGACCGTCATCTGGCGGGCGATCGCGTCGAACTTCTCCTCGTCGTCCATGCCCGCCATGTACATAAACATCTGCTTGAAACGCGGGGAGGAGATGGTGAAGATGGTGTTGTTCGGGTTGAAGCAGGCCACCGCGCTCGCCACGGCGGCCATGCGGTGGTCGTAGCTGGCGAGCCGCAGCGACCAGTAGCTCCCCATGCTGATGCCGTAGATGCCGATCTTGGAGGCGTCCACCTCCGGGCGCTTCACGAGGTAGTCGATCACGGCCGCTCCCGCGCGCTCGTAGTTGTCCCCCACGGAGCGGATCTTCTTGATGTTCGAGGCGCCCTGGCCGGGGCCGTCCATGGAGATGACGTGGAAGCCGCGCTCGCCGGCCACGTTGCGCTGCGCCGCGGGGAAGGACTCCTTCGTCTGGTCCATGCCCGGCACGTAGAGGACGCAGGGGGCCTTGCGGCGGTCCGGCAGGAGGTGGAGGAGGCAGGAGATGGTCTTTCCCCCGTCGAAGGGCACCTCCACCCGCTCGATGGGGTAGGCGGCCACCTCGGAGCGGCGGTCCACCATCTCGTTCAGCTTGTTGCACAGGTAGATCTTCACCGGGTTGTCGTCGTAGTAGATGGGGTGCTGGGCCATCCGGTAGGCCTCGATGGCGTGGTCGAAGTGCTCCGTCGCCGTGGCCTTGTGGCCCTCCCGCTGGGCGCGCACCGCGAGGGCCTCGTGGTGCTCGGCCGCCTGCCGCCACATCTTGGGCAGCATCTGGTAATTGTGGGCGGTCTTGCCCTTGGGCACCTCCATGAAGTCCCCGCGCTCGAAGTTCTGCACGCGGCCGCGCATGTGCAAGGCCAGGTCGAGCATCCACTGCTGGTTGTCGCGCTGGGTGCGAAGCTTGCGGATCATGGCTCCCCTCCAAAGAAAAAAAGCGGCCGCCCCGCATGCCCGCGGGGACGCGCCTTCGCTGTCGTCGGAATGCCCCGCGATGGTACGGAGGGGGTCCCGCCCGGTCAATCGCGGGAGCCGACCGCTCCCTGGTTGTGAAATCTCAACGCATGGTTTCTGCCGTCTCCGGCCCTTCTCCCTCTCCCGAGTTTCTTTAGGGTGGCGGTGCCCGCCACCGCCCAAGCGGTCCCGCCGCTTGAGGCGTGGGAGAGGACCGGGGTGAGGGATGATCCGGCGGCGCGGTTTGCCCTCACCCCCGGGTCCCCAAAAATCTTCGATTTTTGGGGTGGCCCACATCCCCTCTCCCCCCGCCCCAGCGTCTCGACGCTGGGGGCCCCGAAAGATAGGGAGAGGGTAGCTGAGGCGCAAAAAAGGGGTTCCCGCGCGCGCGGTGGATCTGTGAACAAGCCGCTGAGAATTCGCCCCTAGAACACCACCCCCGCCGCCCGCCACCCGGCGATCTCCCCGGGCGTGAACCCCGCCTCTTGAAGGACCTCGCCGGTGTGCTCCCCCAGGCGGGGGGGCGGGAGGGCCGAGCCGCCCGGGAGGCCCTCCAGCCGGAAGGCGGGCCCGATGAGGCGCAGGGCCCCGTAGTCGGGATGCTCGACCTCGGCCAGCACCCCCAGGGCGCGCAGCTGCTCCTCCTCCAGGAGATCCGAGGGCCAGCGCACCTTGGCGCAGGGCACCCCCGCCCCCTCGAAGCGCGCCACCCACGCATCCGCGGAAGCCCCCCGCAGGACTTCCTGGATCTGGGGGATGAGCTCCTCCCGCCCCGCGTGGCGGCCCCGGAAGGTCGTCCACCGCCCGTCCTCTTTCAGACGCTCAAGCCCCAGCACCGCGAGCGCCCGCTCCCAGAAGCCCTCCACGTCCAGGTAGAGGTAGATGTGGCCCCCGGCCGCCTCGTAGATGCGGGCGAGGCGGTCGCTCAAGAGGTCGCGCACCTTCTCCAGGGGCTCGCGCCCGGGCGCCCACACCAGGCGGCCCTGCTGGAGGGCGGCGGCCGAGGCGAGGAGCGAGGCCTCCACCCGCCTCCCCTGCCCCGTCCGCGCCCGCTCGAGGAGGGCGAGCGCGATGGCGTTGGCGGCGAGGGCCCCGGTGAAGTAGTCCACGAAGTGGCCCTGGACGAGCTGGGGCGGCCCCCCGCCCGCCTGCTCGGCGGGGATGCCGGCGTAGGTCTGGACGATGGGGTCGATGCCCCGCCGCCCGCTCAGGGGGCCCCGCTGGCCGTAGGCCGAGATGGAGGCGTAGACGAGGCGGGGGTTGAGGGCGCGCACCTCCCCGGCGCCCAGCCCCAGCTTGCCGGCCACCCCGGGGCGGAAGCCCTCGACCAGGACGTCCGCCCGGGCGGCCAGGGCGCGGCCGGCGCGCTTGCCCTCCTCCCGGGAGAGATCGATGCCGATGCTGCGCTTGCCCCGGTTGAGGCCGAGGAAGAGGCGGCTCTCGCCCTCGAAGGAGGAGGGGAAGCGGCGGATGACGTCCCCGCCCGGGGGCTCGAGCTTGACGACCTCGGCCCCCTGGTCCGCCAGCAGCAGGGTGCAGAAGGGCCCCGCCACGTAGTGGGTGAGGTCGAGCACCCGGATGCCGTCCAGCGCGCCCATCGAGACCCTTCCGCTCGCTTCAAGCGCTCAGGCGCGGCCTTGGACCTTGGCGATCTTCTCCGCCAGCTTCTCGTTCTTGCGCTCGCGCGGGACGGCGAAGCGCTCGTGCCGTCCCTCGGCCACCTTCTCCACCTCGTCGAATATCTCGACCTCGAAGACGAAGCGCCGCCGGTCGCGCTCGACGAGCCGGGCCCGGGCCTCGAGCCGCATCCCCTTGGGGGTGCCCGCGAGGTGCTTGAGGTGGACCACCGTGCCCACGCTCGTGAAGTCGGGCTTGAGGTGGGGCTCCATGGCGCCGAAGCAGGCCATCTCCATGAAGAGCACGAGGCTCGGGGTGGAGACCACCTCGGCGTTCGTCCCCCGCAGGTGGGGGGGCACGTGCTCATCGGCCACGACGACGGCCTTGACGCCTTCCGCGCCGTCGGGAATATCCTCGAAACCCATTCTCCCCCCCGCGGTCAGACCTTGAGGACGATCTTCCCCATCACCTTGCCCGTCATCAGCACCTGGTGGGAGCGCGCCGCATCGGCCAGCGGCATGACCTCGCCGACGGTGGCCCGCACCCGCCCCTCGCGGAGGAGGAGGCCCACCTGGCGGATCATGTCCGGGAAGACGCCCTCGGCGTTGAAGAGGCTCATGCCCCGCACGTCGATGTCCTTGGAGTAGAAGGGAGGATAGTTGATCGTGCCCGCCGGGCTCTTGCCGGTGCCCGCCCCGAGGACGACCATCCGCCCGGCGCGGCGCAGGGCCTGGCAGTCCTTGTCGAAGTTATCGGTGGCCACCATCTCGAGCACGGCGTCCACCCCCCGGCCCCCCGTCTCGCTCAGGCAGCGGTCGGCGAAGTTCTCCTCCCGGTAGTTGACCGCCACGTCCGCGCCCAGCTTCTTGCAGAAGTCGAGCTTCTCCCTCGAGCTGCCGGTGGCGATCACGCGGCAGCCGCTCGCCTTGGCTACCTGGATGGCCATGCTGCCCACCCCGCCGGCGCCGGCGGGGACGAGGACGGTCTCCCCGGCGCGGATGGCGGCCTTGTAGATGAG
>JBBTDR010000442.1:0-1132 GCA_038042665.1 Nitrospinota bacterium | reverse complement strand
CTCGAAGCCCGGGGCCGCGTTGACCTCGAGGACGAGGAGGCCCCGCTCGGACTCCACGAGGTCGACCCCGGCGATCTCCAGCCCGCAGAGCGTCGCCGCCCGCAGGGCGAGGTCCCGGGCCTCCGGAGAAGGCTCGAGGAGGGAGACGCTCCCCCCCTGGTGCAGGTTCGTCCGGAACTCCCCCTCCATCGCCCGGCGGCGGACCGCCCCGGCGACCCCTCCGCCGATCGCGAGCAGCCGCAGGTCGCCCCTCCTCCCCCCGTCCACGTACTCCTGCACGAGGACCTCCCGCTCCAGGCTCCACATGAAGTCGGCGATGGCCTGGGCCTGCTCCCGGCCGGCGGCGAGCATCACCCCCTTCCCCTGGGTGCCGCGGGGGAGCTTCAGGACCACGGGAGGGCCGCCCACGGCCTCGATGGCCTCGGGCAGCCGGGCGGGGTCGGGAGCGAAAGCGGTGCGCGGGACGGGGAGGCCGTGGCCCGCGAGGAGCTGGAGGGTGCGCAGCTTGTCGCGGGCGACCTCGACGGAGGCGGAGGAATTGATCACCCGCATGCCCGCCGCCTCCAGATGGCGGAGCAGGGCGAGGGAGTGCTCGGAGATCCCCGCCCCCAGCCGGGGGAGAAAGAGGTCGGCCCCGCCGAAGGGCTCCTCCCCGTATCTCAGGGAGGGCCTTCCGCCGTCCAAGCCGAGGAGGAACCGGTAGGGCTCCAGGACACGCGCGGCGTGGCCCCGCGCGCGCGCCGCCTCGGCCATGCGGCGGACGCTGTAGAGCTGGGCGTCCCGGCAGAGGATGACGAGCCGCATCCCGGCCTCCATGCTCCGGCGGAGAAGGGTCATCCTAGCACACGGGGGGGCCGCGGACGGAGGGGAGGAGGTAAGGGGGGAGGATAGCGCGGCCGCGGGACCGGCCGCGGCAGGATCCGAAATCCGGCCTAGTGTCGCGTCCCCGAAATGGCTTTCAGAAATGGGGCTCCGTGGAAAAGGTTGTCATTCCGAGCGCCCGCGAGGGATCTGCTTCTGAAACAAGCAGATTCCTCAGCCGCGGAGCCTGTCCTGACTTCGGCGAGCTCAGACTTCGGCGAGCTCGGTCGAGCCGAGCGCAAGCGAAGGGGTCCTTCGGAATGACAAGTTG
>JBBTDR010000441.1:0-1811 GCA_038042665.1 Nitrospinota bacterium | reverse complement strand
GAGGGGGCATCGGCAGAAGGTCAGTAGTGCCCCCGGAACGACGGATTCTATTCGGGTGACCTCTCTGACGGAGGTTGGGGAACCGGTACTTGACCGGGGCGCGGGGCTAGTCGTAGCGTGCTGGGGTGCGCCGCCTCCGCCGTCTGCGCGCCGCGCTTGCCTTCCTCGCCCCGCTGGGGGCGCTGGTGCTGGCCTGGGCCGCCCTGGTGCCGCTCTTCGGCGTCACGGCGCGGGTGTTCCCCTCGGTCGCCGACGTGGCCCTGGCCGCCGCCCAGGCCCTCGGGGACGGGAGCCTCCTCCACCACGCGGGGCAGAGCCTCCTCCGGGTCCTGGTGGGGACGGCCCTGGCCATCGCGCTCAGCGTGCCGCTCGGGGTGGCTATGAGCGTGAGCCGGGTGACGGCGGCAGTCCTCACGCCGCTCTTCCGCTTCTTCTCGGTCCTGGCCGGGATCGCCTGGATCCCCATCGCGACCCTCTGGTTCGGCTATGGCTTCGGGGCCATCACCTTCGTCATTTTCAACGCGGTCTTCTTCGTCGTGACCTACAACACGCTCCTGGGCGTGGCGAGTATCCCGCGCCCGCTCCGGTATGCGGCGGCGGCGCTCGGGGCCGGCCCCTGGCGGATGCTGACGGAGGTGCTGCTGCCCGGGGCCCTGCCCAACATCGTGACGGGGATCCGCACGGGGATGGGCTACGCCTGGCGGGGGCTCATCGCCGCCGAGATGATTGCCACCAACGCCGGGCTCGGCTACATGCTCTTCCTGGCGCGCGACTTCTACCGGACGGAGGTGATCCTCCTGGGGATGATCGTGATCGGCGCCCTCTGGCTTCTGATCGACCGCCTCCTCCTGGCCCCGATGGAGCGGGCGACGATCGAGCGCTGGGGGATGGTGCGGCGAGGCGGCTGATGGCGCGAGCGCTCCAGCTCCTCGGGGCCCTCGTGCGCTGGGGCGCCGCCCATCCGGCCCTCATGGCGCTGGCCCCCTTCGTGCCGGTCGTGGGGCTCTGGGCCCTCGTGGCGGCCTCCGGCATGTTTCCACCCGTCTTCTTCCCGGGCCCCTGGGAGGTAGTCCGGATCTTCGGGAGCCTCACCTGGAAGGGGATCCTCCCCGAGTATCTGGAGGATAGCCTCGTGCGCTTGGCGGTGGGGGCCGGGGCCGGGGTGGCGCTCGGCGTCCCGCTGGGCGTCCTGGTCGGCGTGAGCCGCCGGGCCCACGCCCTCTGCTGGCCGGTCCTCCTCTTCTTTCAGGCCATCGGGGACATCGCGTGGCTGCCGATCCTCCTCATCTGGTTCGGCTTCGGGCTCGGGACGATGACCTTCGTGATCGTCTACACGGTGCTCTTCCCGGTGGTGCTGAACACGGTGCTCGGGGTGCGCTCGGTGCCGCTCGACATGACGCGCGCGGCCCAGAGCCTCGGGGCGCCGCGCCTCAGGATCCTCCTGGAGGTGGTCGTCCCCGGCGCGCTCCCCAACATCGTGACGGGACTCAGGAACGGCCTCGGCTACGGCTGGCGGGCGCTGATCGCGGCGGAGATGATCGTGGGGACGAGCGGGATCGGCTTCCTGATGTTCGACGCGCGGCGGGCGGGGCAGGTGACGGAGATCCTCCTGGGGATGATCGTCCTGGGCCTCCTCTGGTACGTGGTGGACGGCTGGGTCCTGGTCCCGCTCGAGCGCGCGACCGTCGAGCGCTGGGGGCTCGTGACGCGGTGAAGAACCTGACGTACTTCGACCCCTACGCGGTGAGAAACACGCCATCCCTTCCGCCCTCTCGGGAGCTCTGATACGATGAGGGGGAGGTCAGATCCAT
>JBBTDR010000440.1:0-5876 GCA_038042665.1 Nitrospinota bacterium | reverse complement strand
GATGACTCCCAGGGGCTTCGCCCGGGGCGCGGCGGTCGGGTTCATGGGGTCCTCACTTGGGTTTCGGGCCACGCGCCGTGGGCGCGGGCGGCCGGGGTGTCGTCATCGCGGACGGGCTGGCACCAGGGAAGCTCCTGGGCGGCCTCGGGGCGGAACCAATCGAGCGTATCGGCCAGGGCGGCGACGGCCCCCACCACCACCGTGGCGGGGGAGGCCACCTCCTCGCGCTCGGCCAGGCGCGCCGCCTCGTCCAGGCGGCAGCGCAGGGTGCGCTGGCGGGGGGTCGAGCCGTTCTCCACGATGGCCACCGGGGTCCCGGCGGCCATGCCGTGGGCGAGGAGGCTTCGGGCGATCCGGCCCACCGAGCGGGCGCCCATGAGGAAGACCAGGGTGCCCGCCGAGCGGGCGAGGTGGGCGTAGTTCACCTGGGCCGATTCCTTGGCGGGGTCCTCGTGGGCGGTCACGAAGGTGACCGAGGCGGCGAGCCCCCGGTGGGTGACCGGGATGCCGGCGAAGGCGGGGGCCGCCACGGCGGAGGAGACGCCGGGGACCACCTCGAAGGGGACCCCCGCCCGGGCGAGGGCCTCGGCCTCCTCTCCCCCCCGGCCGAAGACGAAGGGGTCCCCGCCCTTGAGGCGGACGACCTCGAGCCCCTCGCGGGCCAGGCGGATGAGGAGCCCGTTGATCCCGGCCTGGCTCAGGGCGTGCCGGCCCGGGGACTTCCCCGCGTAGATGACTTGGCAGCCGGGCGGGCGGAGTTCCAGGATCTCGGCGTTGAGGAGCCGGTCGTGGACGATGGCCCCCGCCTGGGAGAGGAGCCGGGCCGCCCGCAGGGTGAGCAACTCGGGGTCCCCCGGTCCCGCCCCCACGATGTAGACCCGGCCCGCCGTCATCCGCCTTCCCTCCTGGTGCTTCCTCCCCCGGGCTGGGGCGCCAGAGGGAGCGAAGCTGGAAATGTCCGCGTTTTCCCTAAGTTGTCCAATTTTCAAGCAAAATCTAAATGAAACAACTTAGGTATTCATAAAAATGCCAATTTAAACCTATTTTGTCAAGTTAGAAATAAACAAAAATTCTCGATTATTCTGTTTTGTAATTTTCCCGATCTTTATTTTGTGCTACAATCCTGGCGGTTGTTATATAAATGTTTATTTTTCAATATGTTATACGGTTGGATGACGAAGGCTCGGGGGCCAGGGGAGGCGGGGCCGCCGAGGGAGGGAAGAGATGGCTCAGGACGCGGCCCGGTTCCAGGCGGCGATGGAGCGGCTGGACGCGGCCAACCGGGAGGATCCCCACCGGGAGGTGTTCGAGGGGGAGGAATATCCCAAGGAACTCCTCTACGCCCTCCGCATGACGGAGTGGCTGGGGCGGCTGGAGCCCGGGGCCTCCGAGGCGCTGCGCCTGGCGGTCCGGAGCCAGCACCTCTGCCGCTGGGCGATTCCCCGCGGCCGCTACCCCAAGGACCGGAAGGGCTACCTCCAGTGGCGGACGGAGCTGGCCCGGTTCCATGCGGAGAGGGCGGGCGCCATCCTGCGGGAGGCGGGCTACGGGGAGGAGACGGCCGCGCGGGTTCAGTCGCTCCTGCGGAAGGAGCGCCTGAAGTCCGACCCGGAGGCCCAGCTTCTGGAGGACGTCGCCTGCCTAGTGTTCCTGGAGAGCTATTTCCTGGACTTCTCCCGGCAGCACGGGGAGGAGAAGATCATCGACATCCTCCGCAAGACCTGGAAGAAGATGTCCCCGCGCGGCCAGGAGGCCGCCCTCGCGATGGCGCTGCCCCCGGAGGCGGGCGCCCTCGTCGGGAAGGCGCTTTCTTCCGGTTGACCGGCTCCTCCGGCGGCCGGGAGGGGATGAGGGGCGCGATGCGCAGGGCGTTCAAGGAATGGGCTCTCGTCTGCTGGGCGCTGGCCACGGGGCGGCAGGTCCTCGTCCTGCGCAAGGGCGGCATCCGGGAGGAGGGCGGGGCGTTCGAGCCCGGGCCCTCCCCCTTCCTGCTGTTTCCCACCTACTTCCACCAGCGGCCCGAGAGCGTGGTCCCCGAGGCCCGGGGGACTCTCGAGCGCCTGCGCGCCCAGCCGCCGGATCCGGGCGATCTGATCATCACCCACTGGGCGGAGCTGGCGGGCGCCTTCCGGGTGGAGTCCCTGGAGGCGCTCTCGGCCCTCCGGGGGCAGCACATCTGGTCGGAGGAGGCCGCCGGGGAGCGCTTCCGGCGCTGGGGGGAGAGCGGCGTCCACGCCCTCGTCCTCCGCGTCCAGGCCCTGCCCCGCCCGGCGCGCCTGCCGGGGCGGGAGGCATACGGGGGCTGCAAGTCCTGGGTGGAGCTGGAGGAGGAGGTGCCGGTCGGGGGGTCGGCGCCCGTGCTGGACGATCGGGCCTTCGCCGCCCGCATCGAGGCCATCGGGGCCGCCCTCGTGAACGGGGGCCAGTAGGCGTAGGATCCCATCACACGATTCGCTCCGGGGCGCCGGGCCCAAAGAGGGCCTGTTCCTGCGCGCCGGCCCAGCGAACGGCCCGATTCGGCTCCGGGGCTTGGCCTTGCGTTTTCCGCCCGCGGCGGCCTGTGTCATAATGCCCCCCTGCCGCATTTCCGGTTTCCCTTCGCGAGGAGCAGCCATGAACGTGACCATGTGGAACTGCTATGTTTGACCCTACGCCTACCGGGCCACGGAGTGGCTCATCCGCCTTCAAGCGAAGCGCAAGGACCTGAAGGTCGCCTACAAGGCCTTCGTCCTCGAGCAGGCGAACTTCGGGGAGGCGCGCGGCCCCGATTGGAAGGCCTGGGAGGACAAGACCTTCCCCAGCCGGGACATGCCCCCCCATGAGGCCGCCAAGTGCGCCGGCCTCCAGGGGGAGGAGCCCTTCGCCCGCTATCACCTGGCCCTCCACCGCGCCAAGCACGTGGACAAGAAGGACATCACCAACCAGCTCATCCTCCGGGACATCGCCCTCCAGGCGGGGCTCGACGTGGCCCGCTGGGAGGAGGACATGAAGAGCGGGGCCTCCGTCCCCCTCATCGCCCAGGATCACCAGGAGGCGGCGGCCGAGGGGATCTTCGGCGTCCCGACGCTCTACTTCGGGAGCGGGAAGCCCGTCTTCGTGAAGCTCGACGAGGGCGACTGGGAGGGCGGGGACGACGCGGGGCTCTTCGACGCCGTCCGCGCCGCCGTGGCCGAGCGCCCCTATCTGCTGGAGCTCAAGACCCCCGAGTCCGCCCAGCGCGCCGAGGCCTCCCGCAAGAGGTACGCGAAATACACCGGCCAGAAGGCCTGAGCCTGGAGGGACGGGCGATCGCCGACATGCCTGAGTTTCCCAAGCCCGCCGACCTGACGGTGGACAAGACCGCCCGCGAGCTCCGCATCGTCTGGGCCGGCGGGCGGAAGTCCGCCTTCGGGTTCGACTACCTCTCGGCCATGTGCCCCTGCGCCATCTGCCGCGAGAAGCGCGCCGAGCGCGAGCGGAACCCCCTCGCCCTCCTCACGGGGCCCACGGGCCCCGTCCAGCTCGAGGACGCGGGGATGGTGGGCCGCTACGCCATCCAGTTCGCCTGGCGGGGGGGCTGCCGGAGCGGCATCTACTCGTTCGACTATTTGTATGAGATCGACCCCCAGCGCGCCCGCGAGTCCCTGGAGGCCGAGGAGGGCTCGAAGTGAAGGAAGGGAAAACGCATCCGCCGGAAGTTCAGCCGCCGGGTAAGTCTTCCTCCCCGGCATGCCCCACCTGACCGAGCGGCTTCCTCCTCCTTTCGGTCTGGAAGGGGCTGCGGTGGCTGGGGCGGGGCCTCCGGGCGCTTTGGGGCCGGGCCTAGCGGGCGAATCTCGGAAGGCCGTCATTCTGAACGGAGCGAATCTGAGTGAAGAATCCGCTTCTTATTTTTGAAAAGCGGATTCCTCGCTTCGCTCGGAATGACAAGCTTGGCGGCCCCCTTCTGAACGAAGAGAGGGGCCGATGGGCAATGTGATGATTTTTTACAGCTAGCGCGAAAACAGCAGCCTCGCCCCGAGGACGATCACCAGGGCGCCGACCACCCGCTTGAGGGTGAGAACGGGGATGTTCCGCAGGAAGTAGGTGCCCAGGATGCCCCCCGCCATCCCCCCCGCCCCCAGGAAGAGCACGTAATGCCATTGGACCAGCCCGTGGCGGGCGTTCTCGAAGGTGGCGGCCGCCCCCGCGAAGATGCCGGTCACCACGGAGAGCGCGACGGCCTGCCGGGCGTTGAGGACGGGGAGCATCAGCAGGATGGGCATGTTGATGACCCCCCACCCGAGGCCGACCGAGTTGTTGATCGTTCCCGCGGTGAAGCCCAGCAGCAGGAATACCCAGGGATAGGCGTCCAAGCACGGCCTCCTGTCGGTGCGTGTGGCGGGGGTGGCTCCATGTGCCGTTGGGCGTGAAAAGCCGTATGCTGAATTCACCCACAGGATAAATCCCGCGCGGCGGGAATCCAAGGAGGAGAGCCACCCAATGCCCAAGATCCAGCTCCAGCCCGCCTCGATGCGCGTTCCCCCCGCCCCCTACGTGCCCGGCACCAAGCGCGGGCCCTTCGTCTTCACGGCGGGCCAGGTCTCGGTGGACAAGGACAACAAGGTGGTGGGCGAGGGCGACATCCGCGCCCAGACCCGGCAGGTGCTCAAGAACATCGAGGCCGTCCTGAAGGAAGGCGGGGCCACCTTCGCCGACGTGATGAAGACCACGGTCTATCTGACGGACATCAAGAACTTCGCCGCCATGAACGAGGTCTACGCCGAGGTCTTCGGCAAGGACAAGCCGGGCCGCACCACGGTGGAGGCCCAGCTGGCGTCCCCCAAGTTCCTGGTCGAGATCGAGGCCATCGCGGTGACCAAGGATTGAGGGGACGCGGCTTGAATCGAAGGTCATCCGTCCGGTGGGGCTGGTGAGATGGTTTAGGGCGCTGCATAGTCAATAGTCGGACTACGCAGCGCCCAGGATGACACAGCATGCTTGAACCTATGACATCGGCACTCGCGAACTTGCCACCCGTTGTTGTTTCCGGCGGAGTCTTACCTCCTCCGCAGCTCCTGGCCAATCTTCCGATGCTGCATCGGTTTCTCACGGAAGTCGTCGAGGACTGGCTGCGCGCTGTCAAACCGTATCAAGAGCAGATTGACCGCACCAAGGGCGACTTGCACGCGGCATTAACCGCCTTCATGGAACTGCAACCCGTGCTGTTGAAGTGCCTTTTTTCCTATGCCTTCTTCTTCGTCGCAACTGACCAGGCTTACAAGTGCGTTTATAAATCGTTGAACCACGCGAGCGAACTCGTGGGCCTCAGAGGAGTAAAGCATGGAAAGCCACCGAAGGAGACGCCGTTTGTCGGGAAGATTCGTTTTGTCAGAGACTGCTCCATCGCGCATTTTCCGTCCGAAAAGGCCGATCCCATTGATGCTGCTGCTGCCATGACCTGGCAGCCGATGACATTGGGAAGACCTATTGGAGGGCGGTGGGACGTAGAAAAATTGACTTTTGGAGTCCGGCTATGCTGGACGGATGCGTTCGGTCGAAGCGGGCAGTCGCGTGACCTTGAGGTTCAAGGAATCACGAACGTTCACAAGGGTTGTTTCCCGTACTTAGCCCAATTCGACAAAGTGTGCGCGGAGTATTTGCGCGGTTTACATGACGCGATTTGAAGGATGAACGCGAAGTTGAAGCCGTAACCAGCCGCTGGCGGCGAATCGCGTCTCGCCTGTCATGCCAAGCGGAGCGAAGCATCTCGGTTTGGGTATTTCGCCCTATCCCGAACCAGCCGGAAAATGAGGTAAGGGCTTCAGGCCGGGGCGAGGATGTCCTTCCCCGGGAGGCCTGCTTGCCCCCTCCCACCGGGAGGGGGTTGGGGGAGGGAAAGCCACCGGATGATCCTT
>JBBTDR010000439.1:0-3623 GCA_038042665.1 Nitrospinota bacterium | reverse complement strand
CGCCACCCCGCCATACAAGCGGGCGAGGCCGGCCTGGCATATGATGAGCATCCCCCGGCCGCCGCCCAGGCGGGCGGTCGCCCAGCCCGCCCCCGCGCTGCTGAAGGCGCCGAGGACGGCCCGGCCGGTGATCAGGACGCCCACCTGGGTGAGATTGAAGCCCAGGTCCTGGGCCAGGAAAGGCATGAGGGGACCCATGAGGCCCAGATACCAGTGCTCAAAGGCGTGTCCCGTGGTGAGAAGAGCCAAAAGCCCGCCGCGCTTCACCGGATTCCCACCTCCTATGCGGACATCCTCCGGGCGGAGGGAGGGGAATCCTATCACGGAGGACCCATGCCGGAAATGCGGGAGGAGAACCTCCCGCCGGGGAGCAAGATTATCGAGAAACAAGCAATAATATCCATAAAATTTATAAATATCATTTACGGCCTGGGCCCCGGGAGCAAAAAATAACCTGGGCAGGCAAAAGGCTCTTGCGTAAAAGAGGGCTGGGTGGTAGGATAAGTATATAACCCTACAAGTCGGGGAGGAAGCACAGTGCCGATTCGCAATCGCTTGCAGACGGTCAAGAAGAACCGGCTCTACGAGGGCATCGTTTCGCAGATCACCGCCCTCATCCTCGAGGGCGACCTCAAGGTGGGCGACCGGCTCCCCTCCGAGCGCGAGCTCTGCGAGCGCTTCGGCGTGGGGCGCAACTCGGTCCGCGAGGCGGCGCGCGCCCTGGAGTCGGCGAACCTGGTGGCCACCCGGCACGGGGACGGCACCTTCGTCGTGGCGAGCCCCGAGTCGCTGATGCCGGTCCTCTCGGCGAAGCTTTCATCCAAGGGCGAGACCGGCCTGCACCAGCTCTTCGAGGCGCGCCGCTTGCTCGAACCCCAGATCGCGGGCCTGGCCGCCGAACGCGCCACCCCTGAAGAGGCCGGGAAGCTCGAGGAGATTCTCGTCCGGCAGCGCGGCGAGGTCCGGCAAGGGCGCTCGGGCATGGATGAGGACACCGCCTTCCACCTCGGCCTCGCCGAGGCGGCCAAGAACGAGTTCCTGCTCCGGCTCGTGGGAGTGCTGCTGAACTCGCTGAAAGCGCTGCGGGAGCGCTCCATCCGGGACGCGTGGGACCGCCAGCTCTCCTTGCAGGGCCACGAGGAGATCCTCGGCGCCGTGCGGGCGCGCGAGGGCAAGCGCGCGGTCGCGCGGATGCTCGGCCATCTCGTCGAGATCGAGGGCCGCGAGATGGAGAGCGGCGACGAGGACGGCGTCGTAGAGGCGGAGGCCGCGGACGCGCGGCGGGATTAGAGAGCGCGCGGGAGGCATTGCCCGGGCGCGGGCGTCCAGGCAAGGGTGGACGAGCCAAGGGTGGACAAACAAGGCGGGCGGGGGCCCCGGGCCCTCCCCGAGGACCGAAACCCCACAACGGGAGGCAGCGGATGTGAGTGTCATCTCCTTCGAGATCGTCTACCGCGGCATTTACCAGAAGACGCTGGCGAACAAGATCTCCCGCACCCTCGTGCTGGCGGCGGTGAAGGAGGGGAAGCAGGGCATCTCCTTCGGCCGCTACAGCGACTCGCCCGAGCGCAACGGCATCCCGGCGAAGCTGTTCGGCTACATCGCCGACAACCCCGAGGAGCTCCAGGCCGTCGCGGCCAAGTACGAGCCCAAGCAGGTGGACATCTCCATCTGCGTGGACGACACCATGTGCAAGGGCGTCGAGTCCTGGGCGTGGTACGGCCTCCAGCCCATCAACGCCGTCACCAAGCCGGGCGGCACCCTCATCGTCACCTCGAACTACAAGACCCAGGACCTCGTGCGGCACATCCACCGCCGGGACACGCCCTACAAGATCAGCATCATCCTCGGCGGGGCCAGCATGGCCGGCTTGTGGGTCTACAAGAACGACGGCACCGACGCCCGCTGCCTGGGCGCGGCGCTCAAGGCCGAGCCGGGCATCTGCTCGATGGCCTCGCTCGAGCAGGCCATCCGCGAGAACATCGGCGGCGACGCCCATGTCGAGGCCGCGCGGGCCAGCTTCGAGGACACCCGCCCCGACGAGATCAGGCCCGGCGAGGGCAACACCGAGGTGCCCTTCAGCTTCCAGCTCCTCAAATGGACCGAGATGCGCGAGGGCGTGATCATCGACGGGGTCGGCGGCCACAACCCCTACCGCGGCATGGACGGCGGCTACGAGCCGGGCCGCAACGAGTACTTCAAGAAGTGGTCCACCCGCACCATGCGCCCCGTGGTGGCCTTCGACAAGTGCACCAAGTGCACCCTCTGCTGGATCGCCTGCCCGGACACCGTCTTCGACGTGACGCCGGACGGCTACTTTGACGCCAACATGGAAGCCTGCTGCGGCTGCGGCGTGTGCGAGGCCATCTGCCCCGTCAAGGACTGCATCACCATGGTGAACGAGGTGGTCTTCGAGGACCGCGACAGCCAGTACCTCATGTGGAAGAAGGACGCCACGGCCTACCAGGGCTACGTCGCCGAGAAGCGGAAGAAGGGCAAGGTCGAGAACCGCTATCCCATCACGGGCCTGGCGGAGGCGTTCTCCGGCTTCGGCCTCGAGGGCGGCCACAGCCAGAAGACCGCGAAGTCCAAGTCCGTGAAGGATTTCAAATAGGAGCCCAGCGATGGCAACGGCAGCTCAAGCGAAGGGTGCAGATGTCCAGCTCCTCACCGGAAGCGAGGTCATGGCGAACATCGTCCGCCTCGCCGACGTGGACGTGATCACCGCCTACCCGATCCGCCCCTACGACACCGTGATGCAGTTCGTCTCGCGCTTCATCGCCAACGGGGAGTTCGACGCCGACTACATCCCCGCCGAGAGCGAGCACGGCCAGTTCGAGATCGTCAAGCACGCCAGCGCCTGCGGCGCCCGCGTGTTCACCGGCTCGAGCGGCGTGGGCTGGCTCTACGCGATGGAGCCCCTGGCCGTGACCGCGGGTCTGCGCCTGCCGATGGTGGCCCTGGTGGGCTGCCGGGCGCTGGACGACCCGGGCGCCTTCGGCACCGAGCACAACGACGCCATGCTCGTGCGCGACCTGGGGTGGCTGCTCACCTTCCCCGACACCGCCCAGGAAGTCGTCGAGCTGGGCCTGCTGGCCTACCGCGTGGCCGAGGACCCAAAGGTGTTCCTCCCCTGCGCCATCGCCATGGACGGCGCCTTCCTCACCCACAGCCAGGCGACCGTGCGGGTGCCGAGCCAGGCGCAGGTGAATCAGTTCCTCCCGCCCTACAACCGCGGGGACATGCTCCTGCACCCGGACAACCCCATCACCATCGCCCCCCAGGCGAACGAGGACTGGCTGATGGAGATCCGGCGCCAGAGCAGCGAGGCCGCCAAGCGCGCCTACACCGTGCTCAAGGACGCCCACAGGGACTTCTGCCGCATCTTCGGCGAGAGGACCGACCCCTTCCTCGACGAGTACATGACCGAGGACGCCGACGTCGTCCTCTGCGGCCTGGGCACCCTGAGCCTCCCGGTGAAGGTGGCCATCCGCGAGATGCGCAAGGAGGGCAAGAAGGTCGGCCTCGTGCGCCTCAAGTGGTTCCGCCCGTTCCCGACCGAGGAGCTCCGGGCCTCGCTCTCGCGCTTCAAGGCGGTGGGCGTGGTGGACCGCGACTACTCC
>JBBTDR010000438.1:0-1809 GCA_038042665.1 Nitrospinota bacterium | reverse complement strand
CGATCTCCCCCGGTAGGCGTCCCCCACGATGAAGTCCCACTGGCCCCCCTCCGCGCGCAGGTTGCGCCGCCCGTCCCCCGCGAGGACGCGGATCTGGGGGAAGTGGTCGAGGCGGAAGAAGCTCCGCCCGGCGGCCACCACGTCCGGGTCGAGCTCGGCCACGGTCACCTGGGCCTGGGGCCGCATGAGGTGGAGGGCCTTGGGCATGGTGAAGCCTCCGCCTCCGAGGAAGAAGGCGCGCTTCATCTCCGGCAGGGCGGCGGTGCCCAGGGCGAGGAAGCGGCTGTAGCGGAAGTGGAGGGCGCTGTCGTCCCCGACGACCATGGCGGCCTCGGGCTGGGAGTCGAGGAAGAGCTCGCGCACCGTGCGGTTATTCTGGTCGGTCCACTCCTGGATGCGCAGGGTGTGGTACATGTTCTCGCGGAAGAAGATGGTCTCCGCCGACTTCCCGGGCGGGCGGCCCGCCCAGCCGGCCCCGGCGGCGAGGGAGGCGAGCAGGAGCAGGGCCGCGGCCCGGATCGTCCGCGCGTCCCCCCCCTCCTCCCGGACGAGCCACAGCCCGCCCGCCCCGCAGAGCGCCAGCGCCGCCGACGTCGCAAGAAAAATGGAGTTCAGCCCGAACGCGGGGATGAAGAAGAAGCCCGTGGCGAAGGTGCCCGCGATGCTCCCCACGGTGGACCAGGTGAAGAGGTTGCCCGTCACCGTGCCGATCAGGCGCTCGTCCCGCGCGTGGAGCTTGACGGCGTAGGGGGTGAGGGCGGCCAGGACGAAGCTCGGCGCGGCGAAGAGGAGGATGCCCCCCGAGATGGGCCCCGAGCGCAGGCTCAGCCCCCGCTCGAGGGCGGGCATGAGCAGCGCCCGCAGGAAGGGCACCAGGGCCACCAGGGCCGCCCCCAGGAGCATGATGAGGTAGAAGGTGCGGACCGAGGGGGCGCGGTCGGCCAGCCGGCCCCCCACCGAGTAGCCGAGGCTCAAGGCGGCGAGGATGATGCCGATCATGCTCGTCCAGGTGAAAAGCGTGTTGCCGAAGTGGGGGGCCAGCACCCGCCCCGCCGCGATCTCCAGCACGAGGATCGAGGCCCCCGAAAGGAAGACGGAGAGGTAGAGGTAGGGGCCTTCCCATCCCGCCGCCGCGCCCCTCTGCGGGGCGGCGGCCGGTGCGCGCTTCGCCATCCGAGCCTCCTGGAAAAAAAAAGATGAGCCAAGCCGCACACTCTAGGCCCCCCGCGCGCGGGAGGCAACCGCCCGCCCCGCCCTGGGTTTCGTTGACCCCTTCCCGGCTATCCCCTATACTTTTTTTGTACACCCATAAGTGGCCGGGAGGGTTCCGTGCCCGAAGCCCGATGCCCGATGCGGCAACGGTGCTCCATCGGTTAACCCAGGGCCGCCGCTTTGCGCGATGGGCGCAAGGCGCCCGACGTCCCACGCCGGAGAGTGAACATGCGACGAATCCTGATGGCTGCGCTGTGCGTTGCGCTTGTGATGAGCTTGGCGGCTCCCTCCAGCGCCCAGGCCGCCAAGCAGGGGGGGACGCTCCGGATCGCCATGGAGGGAAACGTCCCCCACCTGGACGGCACCATCTCCCTCGGCCTCCCCACTAAGTTCTACCGGGAGGTGGCGGGCGCGAACCTGGTCATGGTGGACGAGAACTACAACATCGTGGGCGACCTGGCCCACAAGTGGGAACTCTCGGACGAGGGAAGGGTCATCACCTTCCACCTGCGGCCGGGGGCCAAGTTCCACGACGGCACCCCCCTCGACGCCGAGGCCGTGAAGTGGAACTTCGACCTCATCAACGGCCGGGTCGAG
>JBBTDR010000437.1:0-2164 GCA_038042665.1 Nitrospinota bacterium | reverse complement strand
CGCACCTCCAGATTCATGCGGTCGATCTCGGCCAGGAACCCGCCGGCGCTGAGTCGATAGTTCTCGGGGTTCGTCTCGGTACCACGCAGGTGCTCCACCTGCTCCTGCAGGCGGGCGACGCGCTGCAGCGTCACCCTTAGTTCTTCGTCGCTCCTGATCACTGCCCTCAGGCAGCCGTCACACCGTCAACGGCAAGAGGTGGACCCGAATCCGTGGGTTCATCGGCGGGAGGGCGATGTTGGGGCCAAGGATAGGGTAGCGACGGGTGAGGACGGCGACCAGAGGGGGAGCGAGGGCGACGAAGGGGACCGACGGGTGGCTCGGTGAGGGCGATTTCGGCGGCTAGGGGAAGCTTCGCCAGGGGCAGGGCACCGGTCGTGGCGATGCGGGGGTGATCAGGGCCCAGACCAGGCGCAGGCGTGCAGCCGTTGGAGCGCCGGGCGGAG
Organism: Nitrospinota bacterium; assembly: GCA_038042665.1. Classification (GTDB taxonomy): domain Bacteria; phylum UBA8248; class UBA8248; order UBA8248; family UBA8248; genus 2-12-FULL-69-37. The sequence goes on along the minus strand of JBBTDR010000437.1, from coordinate 1,718 downwards.
GAGGGCATCCAGAGCCCGGGTCGCCAGCCGCACCAGTTGCCGTCGCGCATGCTGGACCACGCGGGCAAACTGGGTGAAGATGGCAAAGCGCAGCCGCTTGGGGCGGGCGTGACGGTACTCGGGGTCCAGCGCCGTCGCTTTCAGGAGCTCCAGGAGGTTGTGGGTCAGCACCTGCAGCCGCAGCCAGGCGGCGTTGGCCCCGAACTTGGCGCTGGGGTAGACCCCCGCCGCCAGCTCATCCTTGAGCACCCGATGGACCTGCTCGATGGTGCCCGCTTTGCCGCGATGCCACTGCAGGAGCGCCTGGCCCGCCGTCTCCCAGTCGTTGGTCACCACGGCGAAGTGCCGCACGGTGCTGCCGTCGCCAAACAGGACCCCCTGGGCCGTGCGCACACGGATGGCCAGGTAGCGATAGGGCTGGGTGTCGCGGTGTTCCGATTGCCGGCTCGGGACGAAGGGGACCTCCGCCCATTCCCGGACCACACCCCCCGCCTCCTGGGCCCAGAACTGCCACGCGTCGGGGGACAGCCGCTCGATCTCCGCCCGCAGTTGGGGACTCATATCTGCGCTGACGGCGAAGATCCACTTCCGGTTGTGCCAGTGGTCCAGCACCTTCTCCTCATAGGCCGCCGAGTCCGACCGCACCCGCACCTGCCAACCATCCGCCCGCGGCGGCAAAGCGTCGAAAGCCTCGTCTACCACCCGCCGCGTGTCACTCGAAGCCGGCACGTTCCCATCACGGAACTCGTCCGCGACCACCAGCCCCGCCTGTGCCCAGCTCACCAGCAACGGCTGGTAGCCCCGAAACCCCGCATAGCTCCACAAGGCCGTGCTCTTCGACGACTCCACCAGATGGGCATCCACGTCCAGGGTGACCTCGCGCCCCGGCCGCACCGCGCTCACATACGCCCGTACCGTCTGCTGCACCACGGCCCGCAACCCCGCCAGGTAGGCCGATTCCGGGGGGATGAAGCTGCCCTGCGCTGGCCGGCCCTTGAACACCGCCTCGTCGTGGAACCGGTCCAACCACTGGCGCGCCGTCGCCGCCGCTGGCAGCTCATACCCCAGCAGCGCCGCCAAGCCCCGATCCTCGCGCAGCCCGTCGAAGTCATCGATGCAGTCCCCTCCCAACGCACTGAGCAGCACGAAGGACTCCACAAAGTGCGCGTGTCCCAACCCCTTGGGGGAGCGCTTGGCCGGCAGATACTTCTCCGCCGCCGCCATCACCCCACTGCACCGGCCCAACTCGATCAGCAGGGCCGACCCCGCGTGGGGCGTGACCTCCTCCGTCAAGCCACCCTCGAACGTGACCTCCAACCCCTGCGGCAACGCCCTGCGCATCCAGCACCTCCTGGGTGAAGGATACACGACCGAACCCACGGATCAGGGTGGGCAGGGGTATCTTGAAGCCTCGCCACGGGTGCGTGGCCGGTGGCCGCCGGGGTGTCCTGGGCTGCATGGGCACAGGCCGGGCGGGCGACGGGGGGATGGCTTGTAGCGGGACGGAGAGACGCGTAGGCCGCTCCGGCGAGCGCTTCCGGGCCCGCAGGGGCTGGGGCTGAGCTGGCGCTGGTGTGCGCAGCAGCCACGGCCTTCGTACCAGACCCCGAGGCTGCCATCGAGCAGCTCATGAACGTAGACGTGAGCGTGGGCATAGCTGCGCCGGCGGGGACCAGGCGGGATCTGGAGGGTGTGTCCCATCCATATGCACGGTGTTG
>JBBTDR010000436.1:0-1701 GCA_038042665.1 Nitrospinota bacterium | reverse complement strand
GGCCCGAGGGCTTCACCGCCGAGATCGCCCCCGCCCGCACCTTCAGCTTCATCTGGGAGCTGGAGGACCTGGAGCGGATGGGCCTCGGCGAGGGCGGCCGGTGGGGGAACGTCATCCTGGTGGACCGGGAGCGGGTGGTGAACACCGAGCTCCGCTTCCCGGACGAGTTCGTGCGCCACAAGGTCCTGGACGTGATGGGGGACCTCTATCTCCTGGGCCGGGCGCTGCGGGCGAAGATCACGGCCGAGCGCTCCGGCCACCGCCACAACGTGGCCCTGGTCCGCCTCCTGACCGAAGCCCTTCTCTAGCGGCGGGGGGTTCCCGCCCCCGCGTGGGATGGACCCAACCTTGAACCGACAGCCATCGCTCACGTACCAGGCCGCGGGCGTGGACGTGGCGGCGGGCGAGCGCTTCGCCCAGGCCATTGGGCGCTCGGTGCGCTCCACCCGCCCGGGGCACGAGGGCCGCCTCCTCCAGGGCCTGGCGGACTTCGCGGGGCTCTACAGCGTCCCCTCCGGCCTGCGCGAGCCCGTCCTCGTCTCGGGCGCGGACGGGGTGGGCACCAAGCTCCTCATCGCCCAGCGGCTCGGCCGCCACGGCACGGTGGGGATCGACCTCGTGGCCATGTGCGTGAACGACGTGCTCACGGCGGGGGCCGCGCCGCTCTTCTTCCTCGACTACCTCGCGGCCGGGAGGCTGGAGGCGGAGGTCCTGGCCCAGGTGGTGGAGGGGGTGGCCGAGGGCTGCCGCCGGGCGGGTTGCGCCCTCCTGGGCGGGGAGACGGCCGAGATGCCCGGCGTCTACGCGCCGGGGGTCTACGACCTGGCGGGCTTCGCGGTCGGGGTGGTCGAGCGGGAGGAGCGGATCGACGGCGGCGCGGTGCGGGAAGGGGACGTCTTGCTCGGCCTCTCCTCCTCGGGGCTGCACAGCAACGGCTACTCCCTGGTCCGGCGCGTCCTCGCCGACCCGGCGGAGTGGGAGCGGGCCGGGCCCCACCCCGAGCTCGGAAGGCCGCTGGGGGAGGTCCTCCTCGAGCCCACCCGCATCTACTCCCGGGCGGTGGCCGCCCTGCGCGGGAAGGCCGGGGTGCACGGCATGGCCCACATCACGGGGGGAGGGCTCCCCGGCAACGTCCACCGCATCCTGCCCGAGGGGCTCCAGGCCCGCTTCCGGGCGGGGGGCTGGCCCGAGCCGCCCATCTTCGCCCTCCTCGCCCGGCGGGGTCCGGTCGGGCGGGCCGAGATGTTCCGCACCTTCAACATGGGCCTCGGGTGGGTGATCGCGGCCGGCCGCGAGGCCTTCCGGGAGATCGAGGACGCCCTCGCGCGGGCGGGCGAGGCCGTCCACCGCGTGGGGCAGGTGGCGCGCCGCGGCGCGGGCGAGCCCGCGGTCATGATCGAAGGAGTCCACGGATGAGCGCATCGGGTACCCGCCCGCGGCTGCGCCTCGCGGTGCTGGCCTCGGGCCGGGGGAGCAACCTCCAGGCCCTGCTGGACGCCGCGCGGGACCCCGGCTATCCGGCGGAGGTCGCCCTCGCCCTCAGCGACAAGGCCGACGCCTTCGCCCTCCAGCGCGCCCGCGGGGCGGGGGCCGAGGCGGAGTGGATCGACCCGGCCCCCCCGGGCCTCTTCGACCGGATCGGGGGCCGGATCGCGCGGGCGGGGGCGGGCCTCGTCTGCTGCGCGGGCTTCATGCGCATCC
>JBBTDR010000435.1:0-7308 GCA_038042665.1 Nitrospinota bacterium | reverse complement strand
CCTGGGCTCCATCCTCACCTGGCTGGAGGAGGACATCGAGGGCGCCGGGGACCTCGAGGGCACCGGCCTCAGCCTCTACCGCGCCCACCGCACCGCCGAGATGCTCGGGGGCCGGATGGACGTGGCCACCCTCGAGGACGGGGGAGTCTCCTTCACCGTCCGCATCCCCGTCCGGGAAGAAGCCCCCGCCCGTGCCTGAGACCCGCCGCGTCCCGGCCGCCGCGCTCACCGCCTTCACCGAGGAGGCCATCCGCACCCTGGGGGCGCCCGGGGACATCGCGCGCGTCACCGCCGAGGCCCTCGTGGCCGCCGACCTGCGGGGCATCTTCAGCCACGGGGTGGCGGGCGGGACGGGGCTCCTCGAGCTCGTCGAGCGCACCCGCGCCGGGGCCATCGAGCCGGCCACCCGGCCCGCGCTTCACCAGCGCGAGGGCTGGGCCGCCGCCGTCATGGACGGGCGCGGGGGCATCGGCCCCGCCGCCGCGATGGAGGGCGCCATGCTCGCGGGGGACCTGGCCGGGAAGTACGGCGCCGGGCGGGTGCACGTGTACAACGCCAACCACTTCGGGGCCGCCTGCGTCTATGTCGAGGCCCTCATCGCGCGCGGCTTCGCCGCCCGGGCCACCTGCACCTCGGGCGCCTGGCTCGTGCCCTACGGGGGAGAGCGCGTCCGCCTGGGCACCAACCCCATCGCCTGGGGCATCCCCTGCGGGGACGAGCCCATCGTGATCGACATCGCCACCACCCAGCGGGCGGTGAGCCCGGCCATCCGCTGCGCCCGCGCGGGGGAGCCCATCCCGCCCGACTACTTCGTGGACGAGAAGGGCCGGCCCCTGGAGGGGGTCGTGCCCTACGAGAAGCTCATCCAGGGCTCGGTGCGGCCCCTGGGGGGGGAGCGCTTCGGCTACAAGGGCTCGGGGCTGAACATCCTGGTGGAGCTGGACAACGTGATGGGCGGGGGCTCGACCGGGAAGATCCCCAGCATGCGGGAGACCCCCCGCAGCCGGGTGTCCCAGACCTTCGAGGCCTGGCGGATCGACCTGCTCTTCCCGGAGGCGGAGGCCCGCCGCCGGCTGGCCGAGGCCGTGGCCGACATCCGCCGCCACGGGGGCCCCGGGATGCTCATGCCGGGGGAGCGGGAGGCGCGCCACAAGGCCGACGCCGAGAAGCACGGCATCCCCTACGGGCTCTCCCAGTGGGAGACCCTGCGGAAGCTGGGCGCGGACACCGGGGTGAAGCCCCCCGCGCCGCTGGACTGACCCAGGCGGGCACCGTCTCCCTCTCGCAACGAATCAACCGCAAGCGCCCAGGACAGGCATCCCCGAAGGGCTCTTTCGGAATGACGGGTTGGCGCCGCGACTTGCTCAATGAGGCCACCGGACGCAATCCTAGGCGCTGTCCTCGGGCCCGGGGTCGTCCGCCTCGGGAGGCAGGAGCTCGAGCCGGACGCTCTCGATCGAGCGCTCGGTGGCGGCCTCGATCGTGAAGATCCAGCCGTCCGCGACGAGCTGCTCCTCCGCCTTGGGGATGCGGCCGAACTTCTCGAGGAGGAAGCCGCCGAGGGTGTTGTAGTCCCCCTCCGGCACCGGGACGGAGAGCTCCTCGCGCACCGCCCCGATCTCCATCCGGGCGTCCACGACGTACTTCCGCTCCCCGATCCGGCGGAAGAGGCGCACCTCGTCCAGGTCGTACTCGTCGCTGATCTCGCCGACGATCTCCTCCACCAGGTCCTCGACCGCCACGATGCCGATGCAGCCGCCGTACTCGTCCACCACGACGGCGAGCTCGTGCTTCTCCCGCTGGAGCTCGGCGAGGAGGTCGTCCGCGGGCTTGGACTCGGGGATGAAGTACGCCTCCCGGACGAGGCCCGGCCTGGCGAGGATGGGGCCCGCGGCCTCCGGGCCCAGGGCGAGGACGTCGCGGGCGTGGACCACCCCCACGATGTGGTTGACGCTCTCCCGGTAGACGGGGATGCGTGAGTGCCCGTCCTTCTCGATCTTCCCGATGACGTCCTCCAGCGTCCCGTCCTCGCCCACGGCCGAGACGTCCACCAGGGGGACCATGACGTCCGTCACGTCGAGGCCGCCGAAGGAGAAGATGCGCCCGATCATCTTCCGCTCGACCGCCTGCACGTCTCCCTCGCTGGGCTCCTCGACGAGCACCTCCAGCTCCCGGCGGGTGACGAAGGGGGTATGGGAGCCCGGGGCGGACCGCCCGCCCACCACGGTCCGGATGAGCAGGCTCAGCGCCCACACCACAGGATAGATCAGCAGCCTCGCGCCCCAGATGATGGGCGCCACGCGGGGCGCGAGGACATCGGCGCGCTCCTGGAAGAAGCTCTTGGGCACGATCTCGCCGAAAATCACCAGGATCGGTATCACGACCGTGATGGACAGCAGTTCCCCGTAGCGTAGCCCGGCGATCTCGATGGCGGCCAGGGTGGCGATGGCCACGTTGGTCACGAAGGAGGCGTTGTGCCAGGTGAGGACGGTTCCGTGCAGCCATTCGGGGCTCTCGAGCAAATCGAGCGCGATCTTCGCCCCCCGGTGGCCCTCCCCGGCGAGGGCGCTGAGGCGGGTGCGGCTGGCCGAGACGATGGCGATCTCCGCGCCGGCGAAGAAGGCCTCGGCGAGGAGGAGGATGATCCCGACGAGGATGGCGGTGGAGAAGGGCATCAGCTCTCTCCTTCCACGCGCCTGGCCCGGATCTTCACGGCCCCCGTCGGGCGGGCCTCGGCCACCATGAAGTCCACCTCCCCCCAGCGGGCGCGCTCGCCCGCGCGGGGCACCCGGCCCAGCAGGGTGAACACCACCCCGCCCAGGGTCTGGGCCTCGGGGTGCTCGGGCAGCTTCCAGCCCGTCGCCTCGGCGAAATCGTCCAAATCCACCCGGGCGCGGCAGAGGTAGGAGCCGTCCTCCTGGAGCTGGATCCACTCCTCCGAGGCCGCGTCGAACTCGTCGCGTATCTCGCCGAAGATCTCCTCCAGCAGGTCCTTCATCGTCACCAGGCCCTCCACCCCGCCGAACTCGTCCAGGACGATGGCGGTGTGGGTCCTCCGCTGGCGCAGGAGGCGGAAGAGGGCGTCGAGCTTCATCCCCGAGGGCACGAAGAGGGGCTGGCGCAGCATGCGCGGGGAGAGCTTCTCCTCCGGCCCGATGGCCCGCCCGGCGTGGCGGAGAAAGTCCTTCAGGTAGAGGATGCCCACGATGTTGTCGCGGTCCCCGCGGTAGATCGGGATGCGCGAGTGGGGGGCGTTGCGGATGTCCTCGATCGCCTCGGCCAGGGGCCGGTCCGCCTCCCAGCACACCATCTCGGTGCGGCGCACGGCCACCTCGCGGGCGGTGGCGTCGTGGAACTCGAAGACGTTGCGGATGTAGGTGCGCTCGGTGGCGTCGAGCGCGCCCCCGGCGTGGCCCGCGTCCACGAGGTGGAGGAACTCCCCCTCGGTCAGGATGTTGCCCCGGGCGCGCGGCGGGGCGCCCAGCAGCGAGAGCGCCCAGTTCGCGATATGCAGGGTAACCCACCGGGCGGGAGTCACCACCCAGGAGAACACGGCGATCGGCACCGCCAGCAGGCGGGAGGCGGGCTCGGGAAAACGCGAGGCGAAGCACTTGGGCGTGACCTCTCCGAAGAATATCAAGATGGGCGTCATCAGGATCGGCGCGAGCCAGGACCGCTCCGGGCCGAGGAAGAGGACCAACCCTCCCGTGAACAGGGCGGACGCCCCGATGTTCACGACTTCGTTCCCGATGAGGATCGAGGTGAGGAGGCGGCGGGGGCGGTCCCGGAGCTCCGCGATGCGGCGCCCCAGCCCTCCCTCCTTGCGCATCGTCTGCACACGGGGCCGGGACAGGGAGAACAGGGCAACTTCGCTGGCCGAAAAACCCGCCGAGAGCATCAGCAGGATGCAGAAGAGCAGGAGCCGGAAAAGTAGCGGACCCTCCATGCCTCACCCCCTCCCGCTCGGGGACGGGGCGCGCCGAGCGGCGCCCTCCCGCGGGGAAAGGCGCGGTGCCGGAGGTTCGGGGTCCGGGGAGTCCGGGTCGCCGTTCAAAGCGAGAGGTTCCTCAGATAGGCGCGGAAGGAGGGCCCCACGTCCTCGCGGGCGAGGGCGTACTCCACCGTGGCCTGAAGAAATCCCAGCTTGTCTCCCGCGTCGTAGCGCTTGCCCTCGAACTCGTAGGCGTACGCGGGCTGCTTCTCGAGGAGGAGGCGCAGGCCGTCGGTGAGCTGGATCTCCCCCTTGGCGTCGGGCGGGGTGCGCTCGAGGGCCTCGAAGATCCCGGGCGGGAGGATGTAGCGCCCGATGATGGCGAGGTCGGAGGGCGCCTGGTGGGCGGGGGGCTTCTCCACCATCCCCTTAAGGGGGGTGATGCGCGGCCCGGGCGCGGGCGCGCCCGAGGGGATGACCACCCCGTACTTCGAGATCTGATCCTTGGCCACCTTCATGGCCGCGAGGACGGCGCCCGGGTGCCGCTCGTAGACCCCGGCCAGCTGGCCGATGGCGGGCGCCGCGCCGCGGATGAGGTCGTCGCTCAGGATGACGGCGAAGGGCTCGTCCCCCACGATGCTCTTCGCGCAGAGCACGGCGTGGCCCAGCCCGCCCGGCACCTTCTGGCGCACCGAGGAGATGCGGGCCTTGCGCGAGATCTCCTGGACGACGGCGAGCTCGCCCTCCTGCCCGCGCTTGCGCAGGTGGTCCTCGAGCTCATAGGCCACGTCGAAGTGATCCACCATGGAGACCTTCCCGCGCCCGGTGATGAAGACGATCTCCGTGATCCCCGCGTCGAGGGCCTCCTGCACCCCGAGCTGAATCTGGGGGATGTCCACGATGGGGAGCATCTCTTTCGGGATGACCTTCGTCGCGGGCAGGAAGCGGGTCCCCAGCCCCGCGACCGGAAACACGGCTTTTCGTACTTTATTCACCTGGAGTCCCAGCGGTAAGAGAGAAAACGACCGAAGCGAAGTGTCTCGGATAAGCCGGACATGTCGCACGAAATGATAGAGGACCCCCGCCGGGCCGTCAAGGAAGGGACTGCGCGGCGAGGGCGCGCTCGAACTCCGCCTCGCTCAGCACCCGCACCTTGAGCTTTTCCGCCTGCGCAAGCTTTGAGCCGGGGGCCTCGCCCGCGACGACGTAGTCCGTGCTCTTGCTCACCGAGCCGCTCACCCGGCCGCCCAGGGCCTCGATGGCCCGCTTGGCCCCGTCCCGGCTGCGGGAGGCGAGCCCGCCCGTGAGCACGAAGGTCTTGCCCGCGAAGGGGGCGCCCACTCCCGCGGGCCTGGCGGGAGGGGCGGGCCTCACCCCCGCCGCGAGAAGGTTCTCCGCCATTTGGCGCGAGCGATCGACGGAAAAAAAAGTCTCGATGCTCTCCGCCACTTGCGAACCCACTCCGTGGATTTTTTGCAGTTTTTCCTTGCTTGCCAATGCAAGTGGCTTGAGAATGCCAAGAGAATCAAACTTGTGGCGACGTTGAGTTTCTTGCTGATCCTCGATGAGAAAGCTTAGCTGCAATGCACTAGATATCTTGGATTCTCCATGAGCACTTTCGGTCATCTTCGTCTGGGTAAGTTCAAGTTCACTCCAACCGCCGATTTGCCCGGCAAGAAGCTGTGCGATATGCTCGCCCACATGACGAATACCCAATGCGTAAATAAAACGCGCCAAAGTCGGTCGCTTCGCACGTTCTAGGGCTTCCACTAAATTCTCCGCTGATTTCCCGGCCATACGATCAAGCGAAGCAAGTTGTTCCGCGGTAAGCTTAAAGAAATCCGCTGGCTCGTGCACAAGCCCCTTGTCCACGAGCTGGTTCACGAGCTTCTCGCCCAGGCCGTCGATGTCCATGGCGTTGCGCGAGCCGAAGTGGCGCAGGCTCTCCTTCACCACGGCAGGGCACACAGGGCTCGGGCAGCGCAGTGCCGCCTCGCCCTCGAGACGAACCAACTTCGTCTTGCATTCCGGGCATTCCGCTGGCATCTCAACGACCTGCGCGTCCTCAGGACGATTTTCCTTGATTACCGCTACCACTTCGGGGATCACATCACCCGCGCGGCGAACAATCACCATGTCCTTCTTATGAACATCCTTGCGCTTCATCTCGGCTTCGTTATGAAGAGTCGCCCGGGATACTTCTACCCCACCCACACGCACTGGTTTTAGGATCGCCACGGGTGTAATTGCACCCGTCCGGCCCACCTGAAAAATGATATCCTCGACCACCGTAGTCTCTTGTGTGGCGGGGAATTTATAGGCGATGGCCCAACGAGGCGCTCGTGAAGTAGAACCCAGTTTGTTTTGCAGATCGAACGAATCAACTTTTATGACAGCGCCATCTTGCTCATAAGGAGACTCTTCTCGATTTCGAAGGAGGGAGTCACAATAAGAGAAAATCCCGTTCAAGTCCTTGCATATTGAGAATTGGTTATTGACTGGAAGTCCCCATTTCGGAAGGGTCTTGAGCAACTGGGATTGGCTCTTGAATGAATACCCTTCGACCCTTCCCACTCCATAAAAATAAACTTTTAACGGTCGATACAACGTGATCCATGAATTCTGTTGCCGTAACGAGCCCACCGCTGCATTTCTGGGATTAGCAAATGGGGGTTCCCCCGTATCCAATCTCTCGCGATTTAGTTTTTTAAATTCATCAACCTCCATGAACACCTCGCCACGCACCGCCAACAGTCTTGGTGGTTTCGGGCCATTCGGAGACGACTTTAATTTCTCGGGAATCGCATCAATTCTCAGCAGATTACACGAAACATCTTCTCCCACTGTTCCGTCACCCCTGGTACCGCCCTTTTCGAATTTTCCTTCGCGATAAATAATTTCAATCGCCAAACCATCCAGTTTCGGCTCCGCCGTATAGCCGATTTTTCCAGGCGTCGATTTGGTCTTCTGTGTTAGGAACCTCCTTATTCTTTCTTCGAAATCGTTCAACTCTTCATAGCTAAACGCATTGTCCAAGCTCAGCATGGGTGGGTCGTGAGCAAATGGAGGAAATTCGTCGACAGGAGGAGCGCCTACTCTTTGGGTGGGAGAGTTACGAGTACGTAGGCTTGGATACTTTTTTTCTAAGTCTTTTAATTTTCCGAGCAACCGATCATATTCCGCATCTGTCGCGATCGAATTGCCCAAAATATAGTAATGATAGCCGTATCGGCGAAGTACTTCTGTTAGCCCTTTGACTCTTTCTTTGGCTATTCGCGGAACTGTAGCCTTGCTCATGCGCGTTCGCAGGCCGGGCGGCGGCTCGATGAGCGTCACCAACCAGCTCCTCGCCCGCTTCGCGCGCATTTACTGGGCCG
>JBBTDR010000434.1:0-5549 GCA_038042665.1 Nitrospinota bacterium | reverse complement strand
TCCTTGGGGAAGAACTTGTCGTACATCTCGGGGCGCTGCCACTGGCTCAGGACGCCCGCCTTGGCCCCGTTGTCCGCGGAGGAGTTCACGCCGTCGCGCTGGCCGCGCAGGTCGCGCACCCGGCCGAGGTCCACGTCCACGATGAACATGCCGGCCCTGGTGCTCTCGAAGATGACCTCCTCGGGCGTGGCCACCATGGCGAGCCCCCGCTGGGTGGAGTCGAAGAGGTTCTGGGTCGTGACCACGATGGCCAGGTTCTCGATGGCGCGGGCCCAGATGAGCTGGCGCCAGGTGGTCCAGAGCTTGCGCTTGTCCGTCCCCGCCGGGAGGAAGATGAGCTCCGCCCCGCGCAGGGCGAGCGCCCGGGCCACCTCGGGCATGTAGACCTCGCTGCACATGGCGAGGCCCACCTGGGCGTAGGGGGTCTCGAAGACGGGGAACTCGCTCCCGGCGACGTACTGGAACTCCCAGTGGGGGCCGCCGGTGTAGATCCAGGGGCCCGGCGGATGGGTGCGGCGGTACTTGGCGGGGGCACCGCCGCCCGGGCGGGCCAGCATGAGGAGGTTGTAGGCGGTCCGGGCCTTCTCATCGATGGGCTCGAGGGTGCCGTACTGGACGTAGACGCCGCAGCGCTTGGCCGCCTCGGCCATGGCCTCGGCCGGGTCGAAGTGGGCGGGCATGCGCCAGGGGCCGGGGTAGGATTCCGGGAAGGCGACGAACTGCGCCCCCTGGGCGGCCGCCTGCTCGACGTGGCGGACGGCGTCGGCGACGTTCTTGTGGTCCTCGGGCGGCCGGTGGCCCATCGGCTGGACGAGGGCGATGCGGAAGTTGTCGGGCATGGACGGTTTCCTTCGGGTATTTCTAGTGGAGATTTCTCGCGCCTTCGACGCTGGTATCCCCCCTCACCCCGGCCCTCTCCCAGAGGGAGAGGGAGAAGCGGCCCCTTCGTCCGGGGCAACGGGCTCTCGCGGCCCCGGCTCCCCTCTCCCTTTGGGAGAGGGGATGGGGGTGAGGGAACGCCGCGCATGGAATGACAGGGAAATGACCCAACTGACCCACGGCCGTATCCCTACTTCTTGGCGCGGTCCGAGTGGAGGACGCCGCCGGCGGCCCAGGAGTCGCCGTCGATGTCGTGGAAGATGACGCTGGTCGCCTCCTTGGGCGCGCCCGCGTGCTTGTGGATGGACTCGGTGATGTCCTGGGCGATAGCCTTCTTCACTTCCTTGCTGCGGCCCTTGATGAGGCTGACGTGAACGACCGGCATTCTCGGCTCTCCCTCTCTCGCTGGGGGGGACTTCCTCTCCCGCGCGCTACGATGCCTTCGGGGCGGCCGCCCGCACGTCGGCCGAAACCCGATCCTCCCACCGCTTGAAGTTTTCCCGGAACTGCCCCGCCAGCTCGCGCACCTTCTCCTGGTACGTCTTCTGATCCTTCCAGACGCTCTTGGGATTGAGGATGTCGGAGGGAACGTCCGGGCAGTGGGCCGGCACGTAGAGGCCGAACTCGGGCAGGTGCTGGGTCGGGACCTGCGCCAGCTTGCCCTCCAGGGCCGCGGTGAGGAGGGTGCGGGTGTGCTTGAGGGGGATGCGGGGGACCTCGCCGGCCAGCCCGCCGATGCAGCCCGTGTTCACCAGCCACACCTGGGCCTTGTGGGCGGTGAGCTTCTCGCGGAGCAGATCGCCGTAGCGGGAGGGGTGGAGGGCCAGGAAGGGGGCGCCGAAGCAGGTGCTGAAGGTGGCCTCGGGCAGGATGACCCCCGCCTCGGTGCCCGCCACCTTCGCCGTGTAGCCGGAGAGGAATTGGTAGGCGGCCTGCTCGGGGGTCAGCTTGCTGATGGGGGGGAGCACTCCGAAGGAGTCGTAGGTGAGGAAGAAGACGTTCTCGGGGTGGCCGCCCATCCCGGAGAGGACGCAGTTCTCGATGAAGGGGGTGGGGTAGGTGACCCGGGTGTTCTCGGTGATCTTCCCGTCGGCGTAGTCGATCTCGCGGGTGAGGGGGTCCACGCCCACGTTCTCGAGCACGGAGCCGAAGCGGATGGCGTCCCAGATCTGGGGCTCCTTCTCCCGCGTCAGGTTGATGGTCTTGGCGTAGCAGCCGCCCTCGAAGTTGAAGACGCCCTGGTCGCTCCAGCCGTGCTCGTCGTCGCCGATGAGGCGGCGGCGCGGGTCGGCGGAGAGGGTGGTCTTGCCCGTCCCCGAGAGGCCGAAGAAGAGGGCGGTCTTGCCGTCCGCGCTCATGTTGGCGGAGCAGTGCATGGTGAAGACGCCCTGCATGGGGAGCAGGTAGTTCATGATGAAGAAGGCGGACTTCTTCATCTCGCCCGCGTACTCGGAGCCCCCGATGAGGGCCATGCTCTTCTCGAAGTTCACCAGGGTGAAGTTCTCCTGGCGGAGGCCCTCCGCGGGGCCGGCGCCGAGGAAGCGGCCCGCGTTGATGACGGTGAACTTGGGCTCGTGGGCGCGGAGCTCCTCGGCCGTGGGGCGGATGAAGAGGGTGCGGCAGAAGAGGGAGTGCCAGGCCTGCTCGGAGATGACCCGGACGGGCAGCTTGTAGCGGGGGTCGGCCCCCACGAAGCCGTCGAAGACGAAGAGATCCCGCGTCTGGAGGTAGCTGTAGACCTTGTCGCGGATCTTGTCCCAGTTCTCGGGCGAGAGCTTCTGGTTGACCTGTCCCCACCAGATGTTCTGGGTGGAGGGCGCCTGGTCCACCGTGAACTTGTCCCTGGGGGAGCGCCCGGTGAAGTTGCCCGTCATGACGACCAGGGCGCCGTTGGGGGCCAGGTAGCCCTCCCCCCGCGCGACGGCCATCTCGACCAGGGCGGGCATGGGCAGGTTACGGTACACGCGGCCGACGTTCTTCAGGCCGATCTTGTCCACGCCGTAGGTGTCTCCGGTAGCCATTGCCGAGTTCCTCCGTTGACCAATAGAGCGGAAGCTGCCCGACCGGGAGGGCCAGGAATAATATACGGCGAAACGGGACTCATGCACAGGGCTCCGGGGGGCGGGCCGAATATGCTCCCTCCGATTTCGGAGGTCAACCCGCCGGGGGCCCGGCGCGGGGGTCCTCGATGGGCTGGCGGCCCTCGAATCCCCCGTCCACCTCGTGCCAGTGGGCGATGGTCTCCTCCTCCATCCGCCAGCACAGGCAGACCGCCCGCCCCTGCCGCATGGCGGGGAAGTCCACGAGGCCGGTGGCCAAGTTCTTGAGTTCTACGCCGTTTTCCCGAAGATATTCCAGCTGGGCGTTGAGGGACTGAATCAGTCCAAAATAAGCCCCGGCCGAGGGGAGGGTGCCTCCGCCCCTTTGCGCGCCCGCCTTGAGCCGCTCGAGCTCCCCCTGGAAGGGAAGGAGCCGCCCGTGGAGCCGGGCCATCTCCCGGAGCCTCGGGCGGAGGAGGGGCACGAGCGCCCGCGCCGCCTCCAGGGTGAAGATGCGCTGGGCCAAGGCCTAGCCTCCGCCCGGGCGGTAGAAGGGGAGCTCGGCCACCCTGCCGGGGCACTCGCCGCCCTCCCAGCGGACGCGGACGGCGGTCCCCGGCTCCAGGGCCTTGCGGCGGAGGTAGGCGAAGGCGATGCCTCCCATGAGGGTGGGGGAGAGGGCCGCGCGCGTCACCTCGCCCGCCTCCTCCCCGCCGTGCCAGACGCCCGCCCCGGCGGGCGGGGTCTCGCTCCCCTCCAGGCGGATCCCCGCGAGCCCGCGGTTCACCTGCCCCAGGTACTTGATCTTGGCGATGACCTCCTGGCCGACGTAGCAGCCCTTCTGGAAGTCGATGGCCCGGGCCTCCAGGCCCGCCTGCATGGGGTTGACCTCGGGGCCCATGTCCGGGCCGAAGAGGGGCACCCCCGCCTCGAGGGTGAGGGTCTCGAGGGCCCGCAGGCCCGCGGGGCGGGCCCCGGCGGCGGCCAGCGCATCCCACAGGCCCTCGGCGCGGGAGGCCGGGGCGAGGAGGAGGCAGCCCTCCTCCCCCGTCCAGAGCTCCCGCGCGGAGAGGACCTCGTCCCTCGTCACGTGGCCGTGCTCGGGGAGGCCGGGCCAGGGCAGCCCCGCCTGGCGCACGGCGGCGGGGGCCTTGGGGCCGAACACGCCGAGGGCGCAGAGGGCCTCGGTGCGGTCGGCCACCTCCACTTGGTCCATGATGATGAAGTGATCGAGGGCCTCGGCGAGGGGGGCGCTCAGCCCGGCCGGGACGAGGGCGAGCAGCTCACCCTCGCCGCGGTAGAGGTGGAGGTCGGAGACGAACTTCCCCTGCCGGGTGAGGAAGGCGGCGTAGACCCCCTCGCCGGGCGTCAAGTCCTGGACCCGGTTGGTGAGCATCCCGTGGAGAAAAGCGGGGGCGTCGGGGCCGGAGAAGGCGAGCTTGCCCCGGTTCGAGAGGTCCATCACAATGGCCCCCTCCCGGCAGGCGCGGTGCTCGGCTTCGGCGTCGCCGAAGTCGAGCGGCATCCGCCACCCGGCCTCCTCCGCGAGGCGGGCGCCGGCTTTCTGATGCCGGGCGAGCAGGGGGGTGGCCGGCACGTTCGCGTCCTCGCATGTCCGGTTGGGTGGGGTCTCGGCCGGGGACGGCCCATCCGGCTTGGCCAGTCTCGAACATTCTAGGGCTTCCGGGCGGAGGCGGAAAGCCCCGGCCGGGCGGGCGGAGAGGAGCGGGAGATATGGGAGAGCGCCTGGGGTTCGTCGGGCTGGGGAAGATGGGCACCCCCCTCACGCGGAACATGCTGAAGGACGGCCACGAGGTCGCGGGCTACGACATCGACCCGGAGCGCATGCGGCAGCTCCAGGAAGCGGGCGGCGCCCCCTGCGAGTCCGCCCGCGAGGTGGCCGAGCGCTCGGACATCACCTTCACCATGCTCCTCAAGCCCGAGCACATCGAGGAGAACACCACCGGCCCCCAGGGGGTCGCCGCGGCCGGGAAGCGGGGCCTCATCCACGTCGAGATGAGCACCATGTACCCCACCTGGTCGGCGGGCCTGGCCGGGAAGCTGGCCGGGCGCGGGGTCGAGATGCTGGACGCCCCCGTCTCGGGCTCGGTCGATCAGGTGCACCTGCGCACGCTCGCCTTCATGGTGGGCGGGAAGCGCGAAGTGTTCGAGCGCGTCCGGCCCGTCATCGAGCCCCTGGCGCGGAAGACCGTCTACACCGGGGCGAGCGGGACGGGCGCCACCATGAAGCTCGCCACCAACCTCTTCGTGAACGCGGGGGTCGCCCTGCTGTCCGAGTCCATGCTCCTGGCCCAGCGCTCGGGCGTGCCGGACGGCATCATCATGGAGGTCCTCCGCGGGGGGACGGTGGGGGGGAACCTCCTGGAGCTGGCGGGCCCGCGCATCCTCCGGCGCGACTTCGCCCCCCAGGGCGCGGTCGAGATCTTCGTGAAGGACATGGGGATGGCCATCGACCTCGCCCGCGAGCGCGGCTTCGAGCTCCAGGTGGTGAAGGCGGCGCGCGAGATGTTCATCCGGGCGGAGAAGGCCGGGTGGAAGAAGGACGACGCCGTCCGCGTGGTCGAGGTGTACGAGGGCAAGGCGGGGTAGCCTGCGGCGAGCCCGCCGAGC
>JBBTDR010000433.1:8631-12313 GCA_038042665.1 Nitrospinota bacterium | reverse complement strand
CCTCCGCCGGGCTTTACCCCCCTCTCCCTCTGGGAGAGGGGAGGGGGTGAGGGGCGGCGGGCCGAATCCTCCCTCACCCGGAGCGTCCAAGCGGCTGGCCGCTCGGACGCTCCGCTCTCTCCCAAGGGGAGAGGGGAAAAAACCGGCCCTCCGGAGTGAACGGCGCGTTTGGATTGCACGGCTGGCGGAAGACCCTCCCCGCCCCCGGTTGCGTTCCGGGGGGGGCCTCGGTCTAATAAGCGGGACGGCGGCCAGGGGCCGCCCCCGCGAATCGGCGTTGAATCGGCGTTGAGGAGCGTTCATGGCGCAGAGCTTGATCGGCGAGGACCGGATTCTCGAGGAAGTGAAGGAGGCCATCGCCCACACCACGGGGGTGGACAAGGCCGCCATCGGGGCGGACAGCTCCCTGGTCCGCGACCTGGGGGTGCTCTCCCTCGACTTCCTCGACGTGAACTTCCGGCTGGAGCAGGTGTTCGGCATCAAGATGGCGCGCAGCTTCGTGCTGGAGCACGCCGAGGAGATGTTCGGCGAGGGCACCGCCATCAACGAGAACAACGAGGTCACCGGGAAGGGCGCCGAGATCCTCAGGCTGCGCGTCGGCGAAGCGGCCCAGGACCTCGAGCCCGGCGCCCCGGTGGACGAGCTCCCCGCCCTGGTCACCCCGCGCACCCTGGCCAACGCCATCCGCGACATCCTCGACTGCCTGCCCGGGCAGAGCCCCGCCGGGGCGGCCTGGAAGACCGGGGACGGCACCCGCATCGTCTGCTCGAAGACGGGCGCTCCCGCCGTCCTCCCGAGCGGGGACGAGATCGTCCAGCGCTGGCTGAGGTCCCTCCGGGAAGAGAAGCAGCTCTTCTGAGCCGCGCCGCCGCCGCCCGCCCCGCGCCCCCGCGAGGAGTTGGTTGATGCCGAGGAAGCGCGTGGTGGTGACCGGCTACGGCATGATGTCCCCCCTCGGGCCCGACGTGGCCTCCACCTTCTCCGCCGCGCGCGAGGGCCGCTCGGGCATCCGCCGCCTGCGCCTGTTCGGCACCGCCGGCCTCCCCTGCGAGATCGGCGGCGAGGTCGAGACCGCCTGGATCGGGGAGCGCGAGAACCCGGCCCACCGCCGGCTCGAGAAGTTCTCCACCCGCGGGGTGCGCATGATGCGCGTCGCGGCCGGGGAGGCCGCCGCGGCCGCCCGGCTTGGGGAGATCGGGGACCGCTCCCGGGTCGGGGTCGCCCTGGGCTCCCACGGGGAGCACCCCGCCGCCGAGGAACTGCTCCAGCTCTTCCCCCACTGGCGGCCCTCGGGGGAGAGCCCCTGGCGGGGCGGCTGGGACTTCGGGAGCTTCGCCCGGGCCGGGGGCTACGACTTCCTCGGCTTCTACCGCCGCAAGGTGGACATCGCGACCTCGGTCCTCGCCGTGGCCTGCGACTGCGAGGGGCCCACGGTCTCGATCTGTTCGGCCTGCGCGGCGGGCGCCCAGGCGGTGGGAGAGGCCGCGCGCCTCATCCGGGACGGGAAGGCCGACGCCATGCTCGCCGGAGGCTGCGAGTCGGCCCTCTCCTACGTGGGGTTCCTGGGCTTCATCCTCTTGACCGCCCTGGCCGAGAAGTACGAGAGCCCCGAGAGGGCCTCCCGGCCCTTCGACCGCAAGCGCAACGGCTTCGTCATGAGCGAGGGGGCGGGCGCCCTCGTCCTCGAGGAGCTCGGGCACGCCCGCGCGCGCCGGGCGCCCATCCTGGGCGAGGTGCTGGGCTACGGCGACTCCGCCGACGCCTTCCGCATCACCGACATGCACCCCAAGGGCCTGGGCGCGGTGCTCGCCATGCGCCGGGCCATCCAGGACGCCGGGATCGCCCCGGATGAGGTCGAGTACATCAACGCCCACGGCACCTCCACCCCCAAGAACGACGTGACCGAGACGGCGGCCATCAAGGAGGTGTTCGGCGGGCACGCCCGCAAGGTGCCGATCAGCTCGAACAAGTCCATGATCGGGCACACCATCGGGGCCGCCGGGGCCATCGAGGCCATCCTGACCCTCGAGGGCATGCGGCGCTCCGAGATCCTCCCCACCATCAACTATGAGAACCGCGACCCCAAGTGCGACCTCGACTACGTGCCCAACGAGACCCGCCCCGCCGCCCACCGCATCGCCCTCTCCAACAGCTTCGGCTTCGGCGGCCAGAACGCCTGCCTCTGCCTGGGCCGCTGCGAAGACGCCTGAGCCGGATGCTGCCTCCCCTGGCCGTCACCGGGGCCGGCGCGGTCACCGCGGCGGGCAGGGGGCTCGATCCCCTCTGGCGGGCCCTCCTCGAGGGCAAGGCGTTCCCCGCCCTGGATGCCGATCCCCAGCTCGCCGGTTTCGCTCCCATCGCCACCGCCCGCGGCCCGCGCCTCGACCCGGCCGCGCTGGGGGCGGACCCCCGCGCCGCCCGGCTCATGGGCCGCCACACCCACATGCTCCTCGCCTGCGTCGCGGACGCCCTCGCGGAGGCCGGGCGCGATGGCCGGGAGCTGCGGGGGGAGGAAACGGGCTTCTTCACCGGGATGGACTCGGTGGACCCCGCCGAGGGGGACCTCGAAGGGGCCGCCCTCGCCTCGGTGGAGGGAGGGGGCTGGAGCCCCGCGCGCTTCCTCGCCGAGGGCTACCGCGCCATCTATCCCCTCTGGCCGCTCGCCATGCTGAACAACATCGCCCACTGCCAGGTGGCCATCCAGTTCGGCCTCCGGGGGGAGAACGCCACCTTCAGCCCGGGGCCCGAAGCGGGGGTCCAGGCCGTCGCCGAGGCCGCGGGCGCGGTTCACGAGGGCAGGGCGCGGGCCGCCCTCGCGGCAGGGGTGGGCGCGGTGGCCTCGGCCCGGGCGGTGGCGCGCTACCGGGAAAGGGGATTGCTCCTCCCCGGGGCCGGGCTCGGCGCCGGGCGCCCCTTCGCCGGGGGGCCGGGGGCCATCCTGGGAGAGGGCGCGGCGGCCCTCGTCCTTGAGGCGGCGGATCGCGCCGGGGGCAGGCCCGCCCTCGGACGCCTGGCGGGCTGGGGCGCGGCCCGGGCGATCGAGGGCCGGGTGAGCCTCTCCGCCGCCTTCCGGGCGGCGGCCGAGGGGGCCCTGCGGAGTGGGGGGTGCGGGCCGGAGGAGGTAGGCCTCGTCCTCCCGCATGGCGGGTGCCAGGAGAGGATGGAAGCCGCCGAGATCGAGGCGCTGGCGGGGCTTTTCGGCCCGCGCCGCCCCCTCGCCCTTGCCACCAAGGGCGCCTTGGGCCACCTTTTGGGGGGAGCCCCGGTGACGGACCTCTGGCTCGCCCTGCGCTGCCTGAGGGAGAGGGCGGTGCCGCCCAGCCCCCGGCGCGGGGAGGGAGCGGAGGAGGTCCTGCGCTTTCCGGACCAGACAGAGCGCGCCGGGGGGCTGCGCTGCGCCCTGGTGCTCAGTTGCGGCCTGGACGGCGTCTGCGGGGCGCTGCTCGCGGCGGCGGCCTAAGCCTGGAATCCAAGCAAGTTGTTCCAGGAGCCGGCGCCAATGTGCATCATGGGGGCATTCAACCGGATGTGTGGGTGACGGCTCTCTCCCTCCCCCTCCGGCCTGCGGCGAGCTCAGACTTCGGCGAGCTCAGTCGAGCCGTCGAGTCGGGGAGGGTTGGGGTGGGGGAAGGCCGGCCACGGGATCGGCCGCCCCCCGGCCCCCCCCCCCGGGGGGGGGGGG
>JBBTDR010000433.1:793-8621 GCA_038042665.1 Nitrospinota bacterium | reverse complement strand
GCGGCCGCGCCGCTTAATTTTCCCTCACCCTGGCCCTCTCCCGGAGGGAGAGGGGGAAGGGCCGAACCCTCCGGAGTGGACAGCGTGTTGGGGTTCCACGCCTAGCGGGAGGCGGGATGCGGTTTCTCCTCTTCGATCGGGTGCTGGAGGCCGAGGCCGGGAAGCGCATCCGGGCGGCGAAGACTTTTCCGCTCTCGGAGGCGTTCCTGAACGGGCACTACACCCGGGCCCCGCGCGTCCCCGGCACCCTTCTCCTGGAGGCGATGTGCCAGGCGGCGGGCTGGCTGGTGCTCTACTCCTACGGTTTCAGGGTCGCGTGCGTCATCTCCCTGGCCGAGGAGGTGCGGCTGACGCCGGACCTGCGCCCGGGGGCGGTGGTGGAGATCGTGGGCGAGATCCTGAGCACGGACAAGCGCGCCAGCCTCGCCCGGGCGCGGGTGGAGGAGGAGGGCCGGGTGATCGCGAGCGCCGGGCGGCTCATCTTCCCCCATTTCCCCGCCGCGGACCCGGCCGAGCTGGAGCGCCGCTTCCGCGCCTACGGCTGGCTCGAGGACCCGCCCGCCCGGGAGGGCGCCTGATGGGCCGCCCGGTGGCGGTGACGGGGATGGGGCTCGTGACCTCGCTCGGGGCGGACCTCGAGACCGCCTGGCGCCGGGCCCTGGCGGGGGAGTCCGGCCTGCGGGCCATCCAGTCCTTCGACGCCTCGGGGCTGCCCGTCGCGGGGGCGGGGGAGGTCTCCCCGGGGGAGATGGAGGCCCTGCGCGCGCGGCTGCCCGAGGAGTTCTCCGGCGAGGGGGAGCGGCGGGTGCTCTTCGCCCTGGACGCCGCCCAGAGCGCCTTCGCCGGCGCGGGCCTCGCCCCGGGGGAAGTCGATCCCCTCCGCGCCGGGGTGGTCATGGGCACGGGGCTCGGCACCTTCCGGATGGAGGACTTCGCCGCCTGGGCCGGGCCCGGAGGGAAGACGGATTGGCTGCGCTTCGCGCGCGAGGCCGCCCGCGCCCACCCCGGCGGCTACTTCAAGAACCCGCCCGAGCGCGCCACCTCCCTCATCGCCCGCTGGCTGGGGCTGGCGGGGCCCGCGGCCACCCTCACCTCGGCCTGCGCCGCCGCGGCCCAGGCGGTGGGGCTGGGGATGCGGATGATCCGCCGGGGGGAGGCGGACGTCGTCCTCTGCGGCGGGGCGGACTCGATGATCCACCCGGTGGGGATGGCGGCCTTCCTCCTCCTGGGCGCCGCCTCGACGGCCCCCGGGCCCCCCGAGGGGATCTGCCGGCCCTTCGACCGCAGGCGCTCGGGCCTCGCGGTGGGGGAGGGCGCGGGGGTGGTGGTGCTCGAGTCTGAGGCGCACGCCGCCCGCCGGGGGGCGGAGCCCCACGCGGTGCTCTGCGGCTATGGCGCCAGCATGGACGCCTACCAGGTGACGGCCCCCGACCCCCGGGGGAGCGGAGCGGCGCGGGCGATGGCCGAGGCCCTGCGCGACGCGGGGATGGCCCCCGGCGAGGTGGCCTACGTGAACGCCCACGGGACGGGGACCAAGCTCAACGACCCCGCCGAGACCCTGGCCATCAAGGAGGTGTTCGGGGAGGCGGCGAAGCGGCTGGCGGTGAGCTCGACCAAGTCCCTCATCGGCCACCTCATCGCCGCCTGCGGGGCGCCCGAGCTCGTCTTCACCGTCCTGAGCGTCCAGCGGGACGTTGTGCATCCGACGCGGAACCTGGAGAATCCCGATCCGAAGTGCGACCTGGACTATGTCCCCGAGGGCGCGCGCGCGATGCCCGTGCCGGCCGCGATCTCGAACTCCTTCGGCTTCGGCGGGCAGAACGCGGCCCTCGCCGTGAGAAAGGCGGCCTGAGCATGCGATTGGACCTGGGCGGGAAGGTGGCGCTCGTCACCGGCGGCGGAAGGGGGATCGGGCGTGCGTGCTGCCTCGCCCTGGCCGAGGCGGGGGCGGCGGTGGCGGTCAACTACAGCCGCTCGGCCGAGGCCGCCCAGGGGGTGAAGCGGGCGATCGAGGCCGGGGGCGGGAAAGCCGAGACCTTCGGCGCGGACGTCTCCTCCCTGACGGAGGTCCAGGCCATGTTCGCCAAGATCAAGGAGGCCTTCGGCACCCTGGACATCCTGGTGAACAACGCGGGCGTCATCCACGACACCCTGCTCCTCACCATGAAGCCTGATCAGTGGGCGAAGGTGCTCGGGGTGAGCCTGGACGGGGCCTATCATTGCACCCGCCAGGCCGCCGAGATCATGATGCGCAAGCGCGCGGGGAAGGTCATCAACATCTCCTCGGTGGTGGCGGTCTCGGGCGGGCGCGGCCAGACGAACTACGCCACCGCCAAGGCCGGGCTCGTGGCCTTCACCCGCGCCTGCGCGGCGGAGATGGGGGGCCGGGGCATCCAGTTCAACGCCGTGCTGCCGGGCATGATCGTCACCGACATGAGCGAGAAGGCGCGGAAGCACGCGGGCGAGCAGATTCTCGCGCGCATCCCGGCGGGGCGCTTCGGCGAGCCCGAGGACGTGGCCCGGCTGGTCGTCTTTCTCGCCTCGCCCGCCTCGGACTACGTCAACGGCCAGGCGATCGCCGTGGACGGCGGGCTGCTCGCCGGCTGAGAGAATCCCCGGGCGGCAGGCCGCCCGGGGCATCCCACAGAGCCCGGGGAGAAGGGCATGCGCATCTACCAGGGGGTGGACCTGGTCGAGGTGGAACGGCTCAGGGAGGCCTGGGAGCGCACCGAGGGCTTCCGCCGGGAGGTCTTCACCGAGGCCGAGAGCGCCGATTGCCTGAGGCGCCCGGACCCCTATCCCCACCTCGCCGCGCGCTTCGCGGTGAAGGAGGCCTGCCTGAAGGCCTTCGGCGTGGGGCTCGGCGCCCCGGGCGGGCTCGGGGGGCTGGGGAGGCTCCGGGAGGTGGAGGTGGAGTCCTCGCCCTCGGGGAAGCCCCTCCTGCGCCTCCACGGCTCGGTCGAGCGCATGGGCCAGCGCCTCCGCATCCGGCAGTCCACCGTCTCGATCAGCCACACGCGCACCCTGGCGGTGGCGACGGTCATCCTCGTCGGGGAGGATCTCCCCGGCGGCGAAGCGGAGGATTGAGGAGGCCCCTTGCGCTATCTTCTGGTGGACCGGGTCACCGAGTGGGAGGCGGGCCGCTTCATGGCGGGCGTGAAGAACGTCACCCTGAGCGAGGACCTCTTCGAGCACCACTTCCCCCGCTTCCCGGTGATGCCGGGCTCCCTCCTCGTCGAGGCGATGGTGCAGCTCGCGGGCTGGCTCGAGGGCGCGGGCACGGACTTCCGGAGGTGGCTCCTCCTCGACCACATCCGGAGCGTGAAGTACTACGGCTTCGCCCTGCCGGGGGACCAGGTGGCCCTGCGGGTCGAGGCGGCGGGGGAGGAGGGCGGGCTGCGCCTCTTCAAGGGAGCGGCCGCGGTGGAGGGCCAGCGCCGCGCCCTGGCCGAGTTCGCCGCCCGGCCGGTGGAGCTGGCCGGCTATGAGGACCCCGAGGCGCAACGGGCCCTCTTCCGCGTCCTGCGGCGGGAGGCCCCTTTTTCGGACGCCAGGCAGTGAGGGAAGGGCGCGAGATCTGGGTCACGGGCGCCGGGATGGTGAGCCCGCTGGGCGGCAGCCTGGAGGAATCCTGGCGGGGGGTGCGCGAGGGGCGGACGGGCGTCGAGCGCCATCCCCAGCCCGGGGGTCCGCCTATGCCCGGGCACTTCCTCTACCACGGCGATGTCCGGGGTTTCGAGGAGCCCCCCGCGGTGCCTCCCAAGCTCGCCAGCCAGCGGAAGTTCCTCAACCGCGGCTCCATCCTGGGCCTCCACGCGGTGAAGGAGGCCATCCTCCAGGCCGGGATGGACATGGCCTCCCTCCCGCCCGAGCGCAAGTCGCTCTACGTCGGCGCGGGGGACTTCACCCGGCTCGGCCACCTGGACTTCTACTCCGCCCTCCGCCAGACCGCCGGGCCGGAGTGGAGGATGCCCGCCCCCGAGGCGCTGAACGAGGCGGTGCTCCACCAGGTGAGCCCCTTCTTCCTCCTTGAGGGGCTCACCAACAACGCCTTCAGCTACCTCTCCGCCATGTACGACATGATGGGGCCGAACGGGAGCATGTCGAGCCTCTCGGCGACGGGCAGCCAGGCGCTCGAGTACTGCGAGCGGGTGCTCCGCATGGGGGAGGCCGACCTGGGCATCGTCCTCGGGTGCGGCAGCTGGTCGAACCCCCTCATCCTCTTCGAGATGGACGGGCTGGGCATCCTCTCCCGGGGGGCCGAGGGCGCGGCCTCCTTCCGGCCCTTCGACCGGCGGCGGGACGGCTTCTTCCCGGCCGAGGGCGCGGCGGCCCTGGTGCTCGAGTCGGCCGACCGGGCGCGCGCGCGCGGCGCCCGGCCCCTGGGACGCGTCCTGGGGACGGGCAACTTCCAGGAGCTCTCCCCGGAGCGGAACCTGGCCCTCCCGCGCGGGGCCTCCGGCAGGGCCTGCCGCCAGGCCCTCGAGGAGGGAGGCCTGCCGGTGAAGGACCTCGCCTTCATCCTCCCCCACGGGAGCGGCACCCGGCAGGGGGATCGCGCCGAGCTGGGCGCCCTCCAGGACCTCTTCCGGAAGGAGGGGGCCTCCTCCCCGCTCTCGGGCCTCAAGCCCTACACGGGCCACATGGGGGCGGCGAGCGACCTGGGGGAGCTCCTCTTCGGCCTGCGCGCCCTGGCGGATGGGGTCCTCCCCCCCACCCCCGGCTTCGAGCGGGCGGACCGGGAGTTCGAGGGGATGGACATCCCCGCCGCTCCCCGCTCCGTCCAGGGCGCCGCCTTCCTCTCCCTGAGCCTGGGGCTGGGCGGCCAAGCCTCGGCCACTCTCGTCGGCGCCCCGTGAACGCCTGGGGCCCCGCCGCGCGCCAGGCTCCCAGGAAGCGGCGCCGGAGCAAGGATAAGGGGCCGCTCCGCCAGTGGGTGGAGTACGCCCTCGCCATCTCCGTGTTGGCCGTGGTGCGCTGGCTCCCCTACGGGGCGTGCGAGGCTCTGGCCGCCGGGGCGGGGGAGGCCATCTTCTGGCTCCTCCCCCGCCGGCGGCGCGTGGCGCGCCTCAACCTGCGGGTCGCCTTCCCCGAAATGGCCGAGGAGGAGCGGACCCGCATCGCCCGGGCGAGCTGCCGGTCCTTCGTCCTCACCGGCCTCGAGGGGGTGAAGTTCCTCTACGGTTTTGATGTGAAGCGGGCGAGCGGCCGCGCGGCGCGGGCGGTGGAGGGGGTGGAGGCCCTGCTGGCGCGGGCCCGCTCCCTGCACGAGCGGGCGGGAGGCTGCGTGTTCGTCACTCCCCACCTCGGGAACTGGGAGTTCCTCCTCCACGCCGCGGCCCTGGCGGGCATCCCCCTGGTGACCGTGGTGCGGCCCCTCGACAACGCCCGGCTGGAGCGGGCCCTCTTCGGGATGCGGGCCAGCTCGGGCCAGGAGGTGCTCTCCAAGCGCGACGCCTTCTTCCACCTGCGGTCGGCCCTGCGGCGGGGCAAGTCGGTGGGCATCCTCTCGGACCAGCACGCGGGCAGGCAGGGGCTGGAGGTCCCCTTCTTCGGCCGCCCGGCCAGCACCACCACCGCGCCCGCGGCGCTGGCGGTGCACTTCCAGCGGCCCATCGTCCTCGTGGCTTGCGTGCGGAAGGAGCGGGGCCGCGGCTACTGGGCCAGCGTGGGCGAGCCCCTCTGGCCCGAGCCCTCGGCGGACGCCCTCGCCGAGATCGGGCGCCTGACGGCCGCCCTCAACGGGCAGATGGAGGCCCTCATCCGGCGGGCGCCGGAACAGTACCTCTGGATCCACGACCGCTGGAAGCTGTTGGGGGGGGGGCGCGCCGGGCGGGGTGTTATGGTTCCGTAGGGGCGATCCTTGCGATTGCCCAGGCAAAAGGGCGTGGCAACCATGTTCGTAGGGGCGCACGGCCGTGCGCCCCCACAGAGATCGGGAACGGTCGGTTTTTCCGGGGCGATGCAGTTGTGGGGCGAACACGAGGTTCGCCCCTACTCAGCGGGCCGCGGGGCGCCGGGGCTGCCGCAGGCCCTCCAGGAAGGGCCGGCCCGTGCGGGCGAGCTTGGCCTCGAGCTTGCGGGTGCAGTCGCAGTCCCCGCAGTGGGGATAGCCCTCGCATAGGTCGGGCCGCCGGGCGAAGCGGATGTCGATCTCCTCGAAATACTCCCGCCAGTAGGGGAGTTCCTCCACCAATTCGTTGCCGGGGCCGAAGGCCTCGCGGCAATAGCACACCTCGAGCCAGCGCGCCCGGCCCGCCTCCGTCTGGCGGGCCTCGCCCATGCAGCGGAGGAATTCACCGTGGGCGATGGAGCCTCGGCCGAGGGCGCCCGTCTCCACCGCCCGGAGCAGGGCCCCCTCCTTCCCCGGCTTCACCCGGGCGCGCACGAAGTAGCGCATGGGATCCTCCCGATGCAATTCCCGGCCGGGAGATTCTACCATCGGAGGGAGGGCCGGGCACCCCGCCGTTGGGCAGTGTCCTAATTTGAATGGGTTTGCCTTGTCACCCTGAGCCCTTCGCTCGCGCTCGGGACAAGCTCCGCGAAGGGTCTTGCGGGATGGCGGCCCGCGAGGGTTCTTCGCGCCTCCGGACTTCGGCGAGCTCAGTCGAGCCGCATTCAGAATACAGGAAAATGCGGGCGAATTGGGACACCACCCGCCGTGGTTGTTTACCCCTGGGCCGTGGGGTAGGATAGGCACTGGCGGTCTACGAGGCCACATTGGTTAACTGAATCCGGACGCCCGGCGATGAGCCCACCACCCCGCGTGGCGATGGTCGCAAGCGAGATGTACCCCTTCGCCAAGTCGGGAGGGCTGGGAGACGTCCTGGGGGCGCTGCCACCCGCCCTGGCCCGGCAAGGAGTCGGGGTTTCGGTCTTCCTCCCCGCCTACAAATCCCTCCTCAAGAACGGCGGTTTCACCCCGGTGGACGGGGACTTCCCGGACATCTTCGGGGACGCCGAGGACCACTACTCTCTCCTGAAGCGGAGCCACGAGGGGACCCAGGTCTTCGCCCTACGCTGCGGCGACTTGTTCGATCGCGGGGGCTTCTACGGCGACGACTCGGGCGAGTACCCGGACAACCCGCTGCGCTTCTCGCGCTTCTGCCGCGGGGTGCTCTCCGCCCTCGAGCGGATGAACGGCCGCCCCGACATCCTCCACTGCCACGACTGGCAGTCCGCCCTCGTCCCGGCCCTGCTCAAGACGCGGCTGGCGGGTTCCCCCGCCTGGTCGCGCACGGCCTCGGTCCTCACCATCCACAACCTGGGCTACCAGGGCCGCTACGGCAGCCAGGAGTTCCTGCACACGGGGCTGCCGCCCGAGGCCTTCGGGATCGACGGGGTCGAGTACTACGGCGACCTCAACCTCCTGAAGGGGGGCATCGTTTGCGCCGAGGTGGTCTCGACGGTGAGCGAGTCCTACGCCCAGGAGATCCAGACCCCGGAGCAGGGCCAGGGGCTCGAGGGCGTCATCGCCTCCCGGGCGGGGGACCTGCTCGGGATCATGAACGGGGTGGACTACGCCGTGTGGGACCCGGCCCGCGACCCGCACCTGACCGTGCCCTTCAACCGCGAGGAGATGGAGGGCAAGGCCATCTGCCGCCGGGCCTTGCGCGCGGAGCTGGGCCTGAAGGGCGGGGGGCGGGGGCCGCTCTGCGTGATGATCTCCCGGCTCGCCTCGCAGAAGGGGGTGGAGCTGCTGCTGGCGACGCTGGACGACCTGCTCTGGATGGGGCTCGAGGTCGCCGTCCTCGGGACGGGGGAGGTGGCCTACGAGACCACCCTGCGCCGGGCGGCCGAACGGTATCACAGGCAGATGGCCTTCCGG
>JBBTDR010000433.1:0-783 GCA_038042665.1 Nitrospinota bacterium | reverse complement strand
CTTCCGGGGGCTGTTCAACGAGCGGCTGTCCCACATCTTCTTCGCGGGAGGGGACCTCCTCCTCATGCCCTCGCGCTACGAGCCCTCGGGCCTCAACCAGCTCTACGCCATGCGCTACGGCACCCTGCCCCTGGTGCGGACGGTGGGGGGGCTGGCCACCTCCGTGATCGCCCATCCCGAGGTCGATCTGGAGCGTGACACGGGCTTTCAGTTCCAGGGCTTCCACCCCGGTGAGTTCCTCTGGGCCGTGGTCCGCGCCTGCCGCGTCTTCGAGGACAAGGCCGCCTGGCGGCGGCTGGCGTGGAACGCCATGTCCCAGGACTTCGGCTGGGACCGCGTCGTCCCCCGCTACCTGGAGCTCTACGAAGGCGCCCTCGCCCGCCGGGCCGCTCGGGGCTGAGGCCCGGGGCGCCGGAGGGTTCCCATGCGCAGGCCCATTCCCTCAGCCCTCGCCTTCGTCATGGCCGGCGGGCGGGGAGAACGCCTCCACCCCCTCACCCTGGAGCGCGGCAAGCCGGCCGTCCCCTTCGGCGCGAAGTACCGGATCATCGACTTCGTCCTCAGCAACCTCGTGAACTCGGGCTGCCTGGCCATCTACGTCCTCGTCCAGTACAAGGCCCAGTCCCTCATCGACCACCTGCGCCGCTCCTGGACCATCGGGGGCGGCCTCCACGAGCACTTCGTCACGGCGGTCCCCCCGCAGCAGCGGGAGGGGGAGTTCTGGTTCACGGGCACGGCGGACGCCGTCCACCAGAACCGCAACCTGGTGACCGACCACGACCC
>JBBTDR010000432.1:0-6706 GCA_038042665.1 Nitrospinota bacterium | reverse complement strand
AGGGGTAGACCAGCACCAGGGACCAGAGGGAGTCCTGGAGGCCCAGGTCGCCGATGATGCGCGCCATCGGGATGAAGAGCAGGGTGGGCGGCACCAGGTAGGTGAGGAAGATGGCGATGCCCAGCTTCTCCCCGGCGGGGCCCATCACCCGCGCCAGGGCGTAGCCCGCCGGGACGGCCAGCACCAAGGTGATCGCCACCACGATCACGCCCACGAAGAGGGTGTTCCAGACCCACTGGCCGAAGAGGGTGTCGTGGAAGAGCACCCGCAGGTGCTCGAGGGTGGGCGGCGCGTTGAAGATGAAGGGGTTGTTCCCCCGCTTCAGGAGGTCCGGGGTGCTCTTGAAGGCGGTGATCAGCATCCAATAGAAGGGGAACGCGCTGAAGATCACGAAGAAGCCGATGAGCCCGGCGTGGCCCGCGCGCCGGGCCCCCCGCTTCAGGGCGCCGCCCTCCGCGGCCATCTCAGACCACCTCCGCGCGCCGGGCCACGCGGAGGAACCCGATGGCCACGGCCAGCAGCAGCGGGAAGAGGAAGAGCGCGATGGCCGCCCCCTCGGCCAGGTCGCCCCCCTGGATGCCGGTGAAGAAGGCGAGGGTCGAGAGCACCTGGGTGGTGTCGTAGGGGCCGCCCCGCGTCAGGACGAAGATCACGATCATGTCGGTGAAGGCGAACACCAGCCCGAACAGCCCCGCCACCAGCATGATGGGCCGCACGAGCGGAACGGTGATCTGGAAGAGGTGGCGCCAGTAGCCGGCGCCGTCCACCCGGGCGGCGTCGTGGATGTCGTGCGGGATGGAGCCGAGCCCCGCGAGGAGGATGACGGTGGCGAGCGGAAGGATGCGCCACACGTGCACGGCGATCACGGAGCCCATGGCCAGGTGGGGGATGCCGAGCCACATGTACCAGTCCTGGGGGGAGATGAAGCCCAGGCGCTCCAGGGTCCAGTTCAGGACGCTGTAGGTGGAGTCGAAGATCCAGAGCCATCCGATGGTGCCCAGCGATATCGGGGCCACCCAGGGGAGCAGCAGGAGGAAGCGGATGAACCACTTGCCCCGGAAGTCCCTGAGGAGGGCCAGGGCGAGGGCGGTCCCCAGCACGATGACCAGGATCTGCGAGACGATGGCGAAGACGAAGGTGTTCGCGAGGGACGCCTGGAAGTTCGTGGTGCCCGCCACGGCGATGAAGTTCTTGAGCCCCACGAAACGCATCGTGCGGTCGCCCATGGAGATGTCGCTGACGCTGTAATAGAGGGCCAGGAGGAGGGGGATGCCCACCACCAGGAAAATGAAGAGGACGGCCGGGCCGATCATCAGGGGGCCCAGCCACTCCGGCCGGTCGAGGAGCTGGCCCAGGCGCCTGCCGGGGGCGCGGGCGGCGGGGTTTGGGCCGATCGCGGCCATGCGCCCGCTCCTCACAGCGCCCGCGCGGGGGCCCGGAGGCCGGTTTGGGGATCGAAGAACTTGAGCTCCCTCCGGGGGACGGCGAACTCGTGCCGCTCCCCGGGCTGTATGAACACCGAGATGTTGGAGGGCAGCTTCGAGATGACGCGGTGGCCCTCGAACCTCCCCTCGGTCACCCCGTAGACCAGCCGGTCCGAGCCCAGGTACTCCAGCCGGGTGATCCGGCAGGGGATGGCCAGGAGCTCGTCCCCCCTCCCGTACACCTCCTTGGGCAGGAGGCTCTCGGGGCGGAAGCCCAGGTGGAAGTCCGGGGTCTCGACGAGGTTCATCGGCGGCGAGCCCAGGAAGGTGGCCACGAAGGTGTCCGCCGGGTCGTGGTAGACCTCCTGGGGGGTGCCCAGCTGGCGCACCTTGCCCTCGTTCATGACGGCGATGCGGTGGCCGAGGCCCATGGCCTCCACCTGGTCGTGGGTGACGTAGATGGTGGTGGTCCCGATCTGGCGCTGGAACTGCTGCAGCTCGTCGCGGGCGGTGGTCCGGAGCTTGGCGTCGAGATTGGAGAGGGGCTCGTCCAGCAGGAAGACCGCCGGCTCGCGCACCAGGGCGCGGGCGAGGGCCACCCGCTGGCGCTCGCCGCCCGAGAGCTCGCGCGGCTTGCGGTGCAGCAGGTGGCCGATGCCCAGCATCGAGGCCGACTTCTGCACCCGCTTCTCGTGTTCGCCGCGGGGCAGCCCCTGGGCCTTGAGCGGGAAGGCGATGTTCTTGGCGACGCTCATGTGGGGGTAGAGGGCGTAGCTCTGGAAGACCATGGCGATCTTCCGGGCGCGGGGCGGCAGGTCGTTCACCACCTGGCCCCCGATCACGATCTCGCCCGAGGTGGGCGGCTCGAGGCCCGCGATCATGCGCAGGAGGGTGGTCTTCCCGCAGCCCGAGGGGCCGAGCAGGACGAGGAACTCGCCCTCGTTCGTCGCGAGGCTCACCCCCCCCACGGCGACCACGTCGCCGAAGAGCTTCTGGATGTCCCGAGTCTCAACGATGGCCATGCGATTCCCGTCTCTCGGGCCGGGCGCGCCCGGCGGGCGGTGAACAGGCAGGGAGGCCCTGGGGGTCCAGGGCCTCCCTGCGGCGGAATCAACCGTAACCTTTTATTGTCGCGCGCTCGCGCTAGATGAGCCCCTTCTCCTTCCACTTGGCGAAGATGCGCTTGGCGGCGGCCTCCGCCTCCTTGAGCGCCTCCTCGGGCGTGGCCCGGCCGGCGGCCGCCTTGGCGAACATGACGTTGAGCACCCAGGTGCCGAACATCTCGTCAATGGCGGCGGTCGAGTAGCCCGGGTAGCCGACGTTCGTGGCCCAGTTGATCACGTCGTCGAGCACCTTGTACTTGTCGGGCGGGTGGGCCTTGGGGTCGTTGCTGATGAGCGGCACGAGGTCGGGCACCGTCTTGGGGTAGCAGGGGAAGTCGTAGAACTGGCCCTCCACGAAGGCCTCCCGGAAACCCATCGTGTAGTCGATGAGGAACTTCTTGGCGCCGTCGATGTTCTCGGCGAACTTCCAGACGGTGTAGCACTGCATGACGTGCTCGAGCCCGATGGCCCGCACCGGCCCACGGAGGGCCTTGGTGAGCTGGATCTTCGCGGAAATCTCGGGGTTGTCCTTCTCGGCCGTGCGGGTGATCGAGATGGCGTTGAGGGCCAGCGAGATCTTGCCCGCGATCATGGCGCGGTTGTTCGAGGCGGCGTCCCAGGTGAACACCTCGGCCGTCATGGCCTCCTCGTAGAGGGCCTTGACGAACTTGAGGGCCTCCAGCGTCGCCTTGGAGTTGAGGGTCAGGTTGCCGTTCGCGTCCTGCTCGGAGGCCCCGAAGGAGTACATGATGGTGCGCATGGCCATGCCGGTGTCGATCTCGTTGGCGAGGCCGATGCCGATCGGATTGTTGTGCTCCTTCTTGAGCCGGGCGCCGGCCTTGCGCACGTCGTCCCACGTCCGGGGGCCGTTGGGCATGCCGACCTGGGCGAAGAGGTCCTGCCGGTAGTTCACCGGGTCCGGGGTGAACGAGGGCGAGAAGGCGAAGTACTTCTTCGTCTTCGGGTTGTAGGTGCTCTTGATCGCCAGGTCGATGGGCTTGCCCAGCTTCCCCTCGAGGTCGGTGACCACGTCCTTGAGGTCCACCGTCTGCTCCTCGAAGGTCGGGGGCGGCCAGTTGAAGAGGAACAGGTCGTGCCCCTTCTGGGCCGACACCTCGGCGGCGGCCCGGGCGTTGATGCCCGCCACGCCGATGTTGTCCACCGTGACTTCGGTGTCGTTCTTCTGGCCCCACTCCACGGCGAACTTCTTGTTGAACCACTGGTCGTAGGGTGGCACAAAGTGGACCCACTGGAGGATCCGGAGCTTCTTCGAGGCCGCGCGCGAGCGGCCCGGGATGATGATGTTCGCCCCGATGCCGGTCGCCGCCGCCGCCGCGCCCGCCGCCTTCATGAACTGCCGGCGGCTGACTTGGCCCTTCCCCTTCCCGTCGCGTTGCGCCATGGGAACCCCTCCTGTCGCCGATCCCTTCACCCTCTCGCCCGGGAGCCGATCCGGGGCGCGGGAAGTGACGCTGTCACCCCTGTGAAGGGACGGGAATACCGTTCCGCTGTTTTTCTTCCTTGGGACGCCTGCCGGGGAGCCGCCCGCTCCACCCCCTTGGGGCCTCCCGGCCGGGTCCACTTGAAGGATTTCGGAACAATATACCCAGGCCAGCGCCGCGTCAATTGATGAAATTCGGGGCGGGGGGCGGGTTAAGTCTTTCCCGGGGATGGGTCCGGCGTGGGCGGCCTCCCGGGCGAGCGCTCGCCCGAGGCGCTCCTTTCTCTACTGGAGGCCGCGCACCCCGCCGAGGAAGGCGGGCACGATCTCGCGGTAGCGCGCGTAGGCCGGCCCGTAGCGCGCGAGCAGGTCGCGCTCCTCCAGCGTGTTGGCGATGAGGATGTAGCCGGTGAGCGCGGCGGCGAAGAGGACGTTGTAGAGCGAGTAGGCGGGCTGGGCCCAGATCCAAAGGAGGGTCGCGGTGTTCAGGGGGTGGCGCACCCAGAGGTAGACGCCCCGGCAGGCGAGCGGCTCGGAGGCCTGGACCGGAGGCGGGGAGCCGGCCGGGATGGGGAGGCGGTCTTCGAGCTCCCCGCGGGTCCATCGGAGGAGCTGGCGCAGGCCCAGGAACTCCCCCAGGCGGAGATGCCAGAAGGCGAGGGCGGCCAGGGCCGCGGCGGCGGCCTTGAGGAGATAGGGAAGGGGCCGGAGCGGCTCCGGAAGCGCCGCGAAGGGCAGGTCTCCGGCCAGGCCGCCCGGGAGGAGCCAGAGCCAGGCGAGGAGGGCCGCGGAGAGCAGATTGTAGAGGAGCCGGTAGGCGCCGGCGAGGAACGCGGGGCCGAGCAGGCGCTCCGCCCCGCGCTTCGCCCCCTCGCGCGCGAGCAGGCTGTGGACGGCGCCGAAGACGGCCCAGGCCAGCACGATGGCCAAGGCGCCGCGGGTCGTGGCCTCCACGGGGCGCTACCTCTTCTTCTTCCCGCCCGCCACCTTGGGCGCCCGCTTCGGGGGCTTCGCCTGGGCGGCCCAATGGCGGGCCACCTCGGCCTGGGTGGCGAACCAGACGTCCCCCTTGTCGAGCATGTGGCGGACGAGGCGCTCCAGCATTCGCATGCGGTGGCGCTGGCCGATGGCCTGGGGGTGGCACATGAAGTTGATGTAGCCGCCCTCCTCCCAGGCCCCCTCGAACTCCTCGGCCCAGATGGAGTAGACCGACTCGGCGTCGCGGATGCCGTGGCCGAAGGGCGGGTTACCGCTGTAGCCGAAGAAGATGAAGTCGTCGAGCGACCACTTGGTGGGCAGCTCGATGAGGCCGCAGGGATGGTAGTAGGGCCAGTCGTCGTCCATGAGGTTCGAGTGGTAGAGGAGGCCGTGCTTCTTGAGCAGCTCCATGGTGTGGGCGCTGGGGTCGCAGGAGGGCGTGCGCGAGCCGATGGGGCGGCGGCCCGTCATCCGCTCGAGGATCTCCAGCGCCTTCACCAGCAGCTCCTCCTCCCGCTCCCGGTCGGCCAGCAGGTAGGGCTTCTCGTGCAGGTGGCCGTGGTGGCCGATCTCATGCCCGGCGCGGAGGATGGAGTCCGTCATCCTCGGCCAGCGCTCGGCCGTCCAGCTCGGCAGGTAGAAGGTGCCGGGCAGGCCGTGCTTCGTCAGCAGGGCGAGGATGCGGGGCACCCCCACCTTGGGGCCGTAGGCCCCCATGGAGGCGTGGATGGGCCGGTGGGCGAGGGAGGGGTCGCGCGCGATCCAGAGCGACTCCCCGTCCACGTCGAAGGTGAGGCACACGGCGCAGCGCGCCCCGTTCTTCCAGCGGATCTTGGGCATCGTTTCTCCTCTCAGGCTCCGGGCCGGGCGGCTATCCCGCCCGCCCGGCCAACGTGATGAGGGAGCGGGCGAGGACGTCGCAGCCGCGGGCCACGTCCTCCCACGCGGCGTCCTCCTCCTCGCAGTGGCTCTTTCCCCCCGCGCAGGGGATGAAGATCATGGCCGTGGGGCCCAGCTCCGCCGCGTAGCGGGCGTCGTGGCCGGCGGCGCTCCACATCCGCCGGAAGGAGCAGCCCCCCGCGCGGCAGGCCTCCTCCACCGCCCCCACCGCCTCGGGATGGAAGGGCAGGGGGGAGGAGCCGCCGAGGTCCTCCACCTCGACTTCGAGGCGCTCCCCCCGGGCGGCGTCCTCCACCGCCTTCAGCACCCGCTCCCGCGCCCGGCGCATGAGGGCCTCGTCGCGGTGGCGGAAGTCCACCGAAAAGGTCACCCGCCCGGGGATGACGTTGATGGCGTTGGGGGAGACGAACAGCTCCCCGACCGTGGCCACCATGTCCGGGTGGAGGGCGGCGGGCATGGCCCGGACGGCGGCGATCACCCGGGCCGCCCCGACCAGGGCGTCCCGCCGCATGGCCATGGGGGTGGGCCCGGCGTGGTCGCGCTCGCCCTTGAGGGTGACGCGCAGCCAGGCGATCCCGACGATGCCTTCCACCACTCCGGCCTGGACCTTCTCCGTCTCCAGCACGGGGCCCTGCTCGATGTGGAGCTCCAGGTAGCACCCCAGGGGGCGGGGCCGGCAGGGGAGGGGGCCCTTGTAGCCGATGCGGGCGAGCTCCTCGCCGAAGCGCCTCCCCTCGAGGGCCAGGGCGTCGGGGAGGGAGAGGTCGAGCCCATCGCGGACGAGGGCGAGGATCTTCGCCACGGCGGTCTTGCTCTTCCCGGCGATCTTTCTGGCGATGCCCATCGACTGCGTCGGCAGG
>JBBTDR010000431.1:0-4119 GCA_038042665.1 Nitrospinota bacterium | reverse complement strand
GCGCGCGCGTGGGCCATCGCCTCGGCGAGAGGAACGCGGGTGATGAAGCACAGGTCCTGGGTGCCGGGGAGGGCCTGGGCCGCCCGGGGCTGGAACTCCCGCCCCGCCTGGTGGAGGTTGATCTTGTGGCGGCCGAAGCCGAGCGCCACCCGCCCGCCGTCGAAGGTGATCTTCTCCATCCCCAGGACG
This sequence comes from Nitrospinota bacterium, assembly GCA_038042665.1. GTDB lineage: Bacteria > UBA8248 > UBA8248 > UBA8248 > UBA8248 > 2-12-FULL-69-37. The sequence continues at coordinate 3,930 of JBBTDR010000431.1, read as the reverse complement.
CGGGCGAAGAACGCGCACGTGCGGTCCACGTCCCGCACCGTGAAGACGACGTGGTCGAAGCGGTCCACCTCCATGATCATCCCTCCCGGAAACGAAAACCCCGGGACCCGGAGGCCCCGGGGCTGAAGGCCGCGCGCCCCCGCCTACTTCACCGCCTCGATGACGCCGCAGGCGATGCGCCCGCCCGCGTCCCCGGTGGGCTGGCTCTTGAGGTCGTCCGCCTTGGCATGGAGGATGACCGACTTGCCGAGGGCCGAGGCCGGCCCCCGGCCCAGGGTGAAGCCCGCGAAGAGGCTCTCGTGCTTCACGCCGCCCTGGGCGTCCGCCGTCACGTTGCCCAGGTCCCCCGCGTGGCGCCGCTTGTCCCCCGGGCCCCCGTGGGGCGTCTTGCGCGGGTTGAAGTGCCCGCCCGCGCTCGCCCCGTCCGGGGAGGAGCAGTCCCCCTTCTCGTGGACGTGGAAGCCGTGCGCCCCCGCGGGCACCCCCGCCGCGCTCAGGCGCACCAGGACGCCCCCGTTCTTCTCCTCGAAGGTCACCTCGCCCGAGACCCCGCTCCCGCTCTTCGCCTGGAGCGCCGCCCGGGCCTTGGCAGCGTGGGCGGGGACGGCACCGAAGAACAACCCCATCGCCGCAACGGCCACGATCCATCCACCGGATACGCGCATGGATACACCTCCTCTGTCGGCTTGGGATTTTGGGACAGATTCGAGCGAGGATTCTTTCCCCCGTCCATGAAACGGTCAGTCGGGCAGGAACAAGAGGTAAGGCGTAGGGCGCAAAAACAGCCGAAAAGCTACTCCTTCCTCCGCCTCCCCCTTCTCCCCGGCATGGCGGGGTCGGTGGGACGGGGGTCCTCCTCGGAGGGGGGGATGCGGGGGAAGTTGATGCGCTCGGCGATCCTCCCTTCGAGCAGGTCCTCGCGCCGGGCCATGCGCCGGCCCACCTCCTCCTCGAAGCCGCGCTGGGTGGGCTTGTAGAAGCGCCGCCCGCGCAGGCCGTCGGGCAGGCCCTCCATCTCGACCACGGCGTCCTCGAACTGGTGGGCGTGCTGGTAGCCCTTGCCGTAGCCCAGCTCCCGCATGAGCCGGGTGGGGGCGTTGCGCAGGTGGAGCGGCACGGGCTCGGCCGCGCGCTCGGCGATGGCGCGCTCGACCTCCCCTTGGGCGCGGTAGATCGCGTCGCTCTTGGGGGCGGTGGCGAGGTAGGCCACCGCCTGGGCGATGGCCAGCTTGCCCTCGGGCAGGCCGATGAAGTGGAAGGCCTGCTGGCAGGCCATCGTCACCACGAGGGCCTGGGGGTCGGCGAGTCCCACGTCCTCGCTGGCGAAGCGCGCGAGGCGGCGGAGGATGTACATGGGGTCCTCGCCGGCCTCGAGCATGCGGCCCAGCCAGTAGAGGGCGGCGCCGGGGTCGGAGCTGCGGAGCGTCTTGTGGAGGGCGCTGATGAGGTTGTAGTGCTCCTCCCCGGCCTTGTCGTAGAGCAGGGTCTTGCGCTGGGCGGCCTCGGTGACTTCGAGGTCGCCGATGGCGGGCTCCCCGCCCGGGCGGCGGCCGATGGCGGACTCGTCCAGCGCGATCCCCGCCGCGAGCTCGAGGATGTTGAGGGCCTGGCGGGCGTCCCCGCTCGAGAGGGCGGCGATGCGGCGCAGGGCCCCCTCCTCGGCCTGGAGGCCCGAGGCGCCCAGGCCGCGCTCCCTGTCCCCGAGGGCGCGGCGCAGGAGGCGGAGGATGTCCTCCTCCTCCAGGGGGTTCAGCACGAACACCCGCGAGCGCGAGAGCAGGGGCGCGATGACCTCGAAGGAGGGGTTCTCGGTGGTGGCCCCGATGAGGACGACCGTGCCGTCCTCGACGTGGGGCAGGAGGCCGTCCTGCTGGGCCTTGTTGAAGCGGTGGATCTCGTCCACGAAGAGGATGGTGCGCAGCCCCCGGCGGCGCATGCGGCGCGCCTCGTCCACCCCCTCGCGCAGCTCCTTCACCCCGTGGAGGACGGCGCTCAGGGTGATGAAGTGGGCGTTCGTGCGGAGGGCGATGATGCGGGCGAGGGTGGTCTTGCCCGTGCCGGGGGGGCCCCAGAAGATGGCCGAGCGGAGCTCGTCGCGCTCGATGGCCCGCCGGAGGACCTTGCCCTCCCCGAGCAGGTGGTCCTGGCCCAGGACTTCCTCGATGGCCCGGGGGCGGATGCGGTCGGCGAGGGGGGCGTCCGGGCGGGGGGCGGATTCCTCGCCCCTGGCCGGGGGGGCCTCCTCCCGCCCGGGGTTGCCGAAGAGATCCCGCTCCATGCCCTGCCTCCTTTCCGCGCGGGCGGCGCCTTGACGCGGAACCAGGGCTCAGGGTATCAGGAAGCGGTTCCCCCTCCAATCCCGCGAACCCGGCCCAGAGGTATCCGACGATGCGAAAGGAAGTCATCAAGACCGGCAAGGCGGCGTCCGGAAAGGTCCCGCTCTCCCAGGCCATCCGGTCGGAAGGGTGGCTCTTCTGCTCGGGCCAGCTGCCCATCGATCCGAAGACGGGCCAAGTCGTCCCCGGCGGGGTCGCCGCCCAGACGCGGCAGGTGCTCGAGAACCTCAAGGCCGTCTGCGAGGCGGGGGGCACCTCCCTCAAGAACGCGGTCAAGGTGACCATCCTCATGCACGACCTGGCCGATCTCCAGGAGATGAACAAGGTGTTCGAGGAGTACTTCGGGGTCGTGGACCCGCCCGCGCGCACCACCTTCCAGGCGGCCCGGATCATCGCGGACGCCAAGCTCGAGATCGAGCTTCAGGCCTTCATCCCCTGAGGGACGCGATGGCCGGACCGCAAGTGGGCATCCTGATGGGCAGCGCCTCGGACCGCCAGGCGATGGAGGAGGCGGGCAAGGCGCTCGACGAGCTGGGGGTCGGGTGGGAGATGCGCGTGATGTCGGCCCACCGCACGCCCGAGGCCGTGCGCGGGTACCTGCGCGAGGCCCCGAAGCGGGGCCTCCAGGTGGTGATCGCGGGGGCGGGCATGGCGGCCCACCTGGCCGGGGTCGCGGCCGCCGAGACCGACCTGCCGGTGATCGGCGTGCCCCTCGGGGGCTCCTCCCTGGGGGGGCTGGACGCCCTGCTCTCGACCGTCCAGATGCCCCCGGGCATCCCGGTGGCCACCATGAGCATCGGCCCCGCCGGGGCGCGCAACGCGGGGCTCTTCGCCGCGCGCATCCTGGCGCTCTCGGACAAGCGCGTGGCCCGGGCCTACCGCCGCTTCGCCGAGGCCCAGGGCGAGAAGGCCCTCGCGGCCGACCGCGCCCTCCGGAAGGAGCGGGCCGCCGCGAAGAAGCGCGCCCCCCGCCGGGCCTAGCGCCGCCTTGGCCGAGATCCTTCCCGTCGAGCCCTCGAACCCCGGCGACGCGGCCCTGCGCCGGGCGGGGGCGGTGCTCATCCAGGGGGAGGTGGCCGCCCTTCCCACCGACACCGTCTACGGCCTCTGCGCCCGCGCCCTGGACCCCGAGGCGGTGGAGCGGCTCTACCGCGCCAAGGGGCGGACCGAGGAGAAGGGCGCGCCGGTGCTCATCGGCCATCCGGACCAGCTCTCCCTGCTCGCGCCCCAGGTGCCTCCGCGCGCCCGGCTGCTGATGGAGGCCCTCTGGCCCGGGCCCCTCACCCTCATCCTCCCGCCCACGCCCGGCCTCCCCGGCCGCCTGACGGGCGGCGGGGGCGGCGGGGTGGCCGTTCGCCTCCCCGCCCAGAACCTCTGCCGCGCCCTCGCCCTCATCGCCGGGCCCTTCGCCGCCACGAGCGCCAACTGGCCGGGGGAGCCGCCCCTGCGCGACCCCTCGGTCATCGCGGTGCGGTTCGGGCCGCGGATCGCGCTCATCCTGGACGGGGGGCCCTTGGGGGAGGGGCCCGCCTCCACCGTGGTGGACGCGCGGGGGGGGCGCCCCGTCCTCATCCGGAAGGGGGGGGTGCCTTTC
>JBBTDR010000430.1:0-4700 GCA_038042665.1 Nitrospinota bacterium | reverse complement strand
ACACCCTCATCTGGCGGCGCTTCATCGCGAGCCAGATGGCCCCCGCCGTGTACGACCAGACGAGCGTGGACATCGCGGCGGAGGACCTCGTGCTCCGCGCGAGCGGCTCCGTGCTCAAGTTCCCCGGTTTCCTGGACGTCTATCAGGACCGGACGGACGAATCCCCCGACGCGCCGCCCGGGGGCGAGGAAGACAACGGCCAGCTGGCCAATGGCCGGGACCGCCTGCTGCCTCCCCTCGAGGAGGATGACCCCCTGCGCCTGCGCGGGGCCGAGCCGGCCGCCTCCGGCGTTTTGCCCGAGCAGCACTTCACCCAGCCTCCCCCCCGCTACACCGAGGCGGCGCTGGTCAAGGAGCTGGAGGAGGACGGCGTGGGACGGCCCAGCACCTACGCCACCATCCTCGACACCCTCGAGAAGCGCAGGTACGTCGTCATCGAGCGGCGCAAGCGCCAGTTCATCCCCACCGCCCTGGGGCGGGAGGTGAACAAGCTGCTCGTGCAGGGCTTCCCCGAGGTGATGGACGTGAAGTTCACCGCGAAGATGGAGAGCGACCTCGACGAGATCGAGAAGGGCGCCGCCCCCTGGCTCCCCATCCTCCGCTCCTTCTACCAAAACTTCGACAAGACCGTCCAGGCGGCCAAGAAGACCCTGCCCAACCTCAAGGTGCACACCGAGCCGATCGAGCGCGCGTGCCCCTCGTGCGGACAGCCCCTCGTCAAGCGCTTCAGCAAGAACGGCTGGTTCATCTCCTGCTCGGCCTACCCCGGGTGCAAGTTCGCCGAAAACCTCCCCGAGAACGGCGCCGCCGCGGAGGGCGACGAGGAGATGGCCCTAATCGAGGAGAAGGCCCCTCCGTGCGAAGCGTGCGGAGCCCCCATGCAGGCCAAGCGCGGCCCCTTCGGCCCCTACCTGACATGCTCGGCCCTCCCCAAGGAGCACAAGACCCGGAAAATCCTCCCCGGCGGGAGGGCGGCCGACGCCCCGGCTCCCACGGGCGTGGCCTGCGGGCGCCCAGGCTGCGACGGAGAGCTCGTCATGCGCCGCTCCCGCAAGTCGGGCAAGCCCTTCTACGGCTGCAACAAGTTCCCCGCGTGCAAGTACGTCGCCTGGGACAGGCCCGTCGCCCGGCCCTGCCCGGCGTGCGGCCACTCCCTCATGACCCTCAAGACCACCAAGAAGAGCGGGACCCAGCTCGTCTGCCCCGTCAAGTCCTGCGGGCACGCCGAGCCGGCGCCCGCGGGCCTCCTGGCCAGCCTGGAGGACGGGGGCAACGGCCGCCCGGAGAAGGAGCGGGAGGTGCCGGCGTGAGCGCCCGCCTGCGCGTCATCGGAGCGGGGCTCGCGGGCAGCGAGGCCGCCTGGCAGGCCGCCCGGCGGGGGGTCGAGGTGGACCTCTGCGAGATGCGCCCCCAGGTCCCCACCCCGGCCCACCAGACGGATGGCCTGGCCGAGCTCGTCTGCTCGAACTCCCTGCGCTCGAACTCGCTGGAGAACGCCTCGGGGCTGCTCAAGGAGGAGATGCGCCAGCTCGGCTCCCTCATCCTCCAGGCGGCGGACGCCACGCGGGTGCCCGCGGGCACGGCCCTGGCGGTGGACCGAAGCGCGTTCAGCCAGCGGGTGACCGAGGCCATCCTGGCCGAGCCGCGCATCACGGTCCGCCGGGAGGAGATCACCTCCCTCGAGAGCGGCGCTCCCACCATCATCGCCACCGGACCCCTCACCAGCCCCGCGCTGGCGGCCGAGATCGCCCGCCTCACCCAGGGCAAGTACCTCTACTTCTACGACGCCATCTCCCCCATCCTCCACGGAGACAGCATCGACGCGAACGTGGCCTTTCAGGCCTCCCGCTACGGGAAGGACATGGAGGAGGAGAGCGAGGGCGACTACCTGAACATCGGCCTCAGCGAGGAGGAGTACCACCGCTTCATCGGCCTCGTGCTGGGGGGGGAGAAGATCCCCCTGCGGGACTTCGAGAAGGCCATCTACTTCGAGGGCTGCCTGCCCATCGAGGAGATGGCCTCGCGCGGGCGCGACACCCTGGCCTTCGGCCCCATGAAGCCGGTGGGCATCGAACATCCCGTGACGGGCCAGACCTACCACGCCGTCGTCCAGCTCCGGCGCGAGGATCTGACCGGCGAGTACTTCTCCATGGTGGGCTTCCAGACCCGCCTCCGCTACCCGGAGCAGAAGCGCATCTTCAGCGCCCTCCCCGGGTTGCAGAACGCGCGCTTCCTCCGCTACGGGAGCCTCCACCGCAACACCTACGTCAACTCTCCCCGCCTCCTGCGCGTCACCCTCCAGCTCAAGCGCGACCCCCACCTGTTCCTGGCCGGCCAGATCACCGGGGTGGAGGGTTATCTGGAATCCGCCGCCATCGGCCTCCTCGCGGGCCTGAACGCGGCGGCCCTCCTCCGCAACGAGCCCATCGTGCCCCCCCCCGCCACCACGGCGCTGGGGGCGCTCAACCGCTACATCATCGAGGCCGACCCGAAGAACTTCCAGCCCATGAACATCAACTTCGGCCTCTTCCCGCCCCTGGAGAAGCGCGTCCCGCGCAAGGACCGGAAGCGGCACGTCCTCGACCGCGCCCAGCGAGACCTCAAGCCATGGATCGACCGGATGCTGCCCCAGGTGGCCTGACCCCTTCCCTGAAGCGCTTCGAGGCCCATCTGCGCGGGGAACGGGGCGCCTCGGACCACACCCGGCGGGCCTACCTCTCGGATCTCGCCAGCTTCGACGCCTTCCTGCGGGAATGGGCGGGAGAACCCCTTCCGCCGGAGCGGGTGGACACCCCGGCCGTGCGGGCCTACCTGGGTCACCTGCACCGCCGGAAGGCCGGCGCGGCCACGGTCAACCGCCATCTCGCGAGCCTGCGGACCTTCTTCCGCTTCCTGGGGCGGGAGGGCCTGGCCGAGAGGAACCCCGCCCAGGGCCTCCCCGCCCCCAAGCAGTCACGCAAGCTGCCCGCCTTCCTGCCGGTGGACGACGCCGTCCGCCTCATGGAGCTTCCCGACACCTCCACCCCCGCGGGCCGCAGGGACCGCGCCATGCTGGAAGTCCTCTACGGCTCGGGCCTCCGGGTCGGAGAGCTGGCCGCCCTGAACGACGCCGACGTGGACACCCGGGAGCGGCTCATCCAGGTGCGGGGCAAGGGGCGGAAGGAGCGGCTCGTCCCCATGACCGGGAAGGCGGCGGGCGCCGTCGAGGCCTACCGCGCCAGCCGTCCTCCCCTCGCCCCCGGGGAGGGGGCGCCGGGCGGGGCCGTCCCCCTCTTCCGCGGCGAGCGGGGGCGGCGCCTCACCCCCGGCCGGGTGCGGGCCATCCTGCGCGGCTATGAATCCCGGGGCGGATTCGGTTATCATTTCACTCCGCACGCGCTGCGCCACAGCGCCGCGACCCACCTGCTGGAATCGGGAGCGGACCTGCGGTCCATCCAGGAATTCCTGGGGCACGCGAGCCTGTCCACCACCCAGCGCTACACCCAGGTGGACTTCGACCACCTCCGGGCCGTCTACGACGCCGCCCACCCCCGGGCCCGGGCCGGGGGCGGGGCCGCCCAGCCGCCGGGGAGACGCGGGAAGCGCGCATGAGCGAACACCGCGAAAGGATCCGCTCGACCACCATCCTCGCCGTCCGCTACCGGGGCCAGGTCGCCATGGGCGGGGACGGCCAGGTCACGATGGGCCAGACCGCCGTGAAGCTCGGGGCGGTGAAGCTCCGCCGCCTGGGCGGGGGCAAGGTGCTGGCGGGCTTCGCGGGCTCGGCCTCGGACGCCATCGCCCTCTTCGAGCGCTTCGAGAGCAAGCTCGAGGAGTACCGGGGGAACCTCGCCCGGGCCGCCGTCGAGATGGGGAAGGACTGGCGCACCGACCGGGTGCTCCGCCGCCTGGAGGCCCTCCTCGCCGTGGCGAGCCAGGAGACCTCCCTGCTCCTCTCGGGCACGGGGGACATCATCGAGCCCGACGACGGAGTGCTCGGCATCGGGAGCGGCGGACCCATCGCCACGGCGGCCGCGCGCGGCATCCTCAGCCTCGAGCCCGATCTCGCCGCCGCCGAGATCGTGCGCCGCGCCCTCGACATCACGGCGGACATCTGCATCTACACCAACCACAAGATCACGGTCGAAACCCTCTGATGGAAGAACTGACGCCCGCGAAGATCGTCGAAGAGCTCGACCGCTACGTCATCGGCCAGGCCGAGGCCAAGCGCGCCGTGGCCATTGCGCTTCGCAACCGCTGGCGGCGCCAGCAGCTCCCCCCGGAGATCGGGGATGACGTGGCGCCCAAGAACATCATCATGATCGGGCCCACGGGGGTCGGGAAGACCGAGATCGCCCGCCGCCTCGCCCGCCTCGCCAAGAGCCCCTTCATCAAGGTGGAGGCGAGCAAGTTCACCGAGGTGGGCTACGTGGGCCGGGACGTGGAGAGCATCATCCGCGACCTCGTGGAGCTGGCCCGGAACATGGTGCGCGAGGAGCTCCGCGAAGTGAACAAGGCACGCGCCGAGGACGCCGCCGAGGAGCGGCTGCTGGACCTCCTACTCACCCGCCCGCCGGGCTTCGGCGCCCTGGACGAGCGGGGCCAGCTCCGCGACCCCCTCGGCGAGGAGAGCTACATGCGCACCCGGCGAAAGTTCCGGGACCTCCTGATCGAGGGAAAGCTCGACGACCGCGAGGTGGAGCTCCAGGTGACCGAGAAGG
>JBBTDR010000429.1:0-1134 GCA_038042665.1 Nitrospinota bacterium | reverse complement strand
CCAACATCTCGGCCTCCAACCTCTGGGCCTTCTACCAGGCGAAGAGCATCCGCCAGACGAGCCTCCGCCTGGCCGCCGACGAGCTGGAGACCCTGCTCGCCACGCGGCCCGAGCTCGGCGCCGAGGCCCGGCAGGCCATCGAGAGGCGGATCAAGAGCTACAAGGACACTGAGGCCCGCTACGAGAGCGAGCCCCCCACGGGCGAGGGCCGCAAGGAGCTCAGCGCCCGGGCCCGCGAGCTGGAGAAGCGCCGGGACCGCGCCGGGCAGCAGGACTTCAGCTTCGACGCCTCGATCGGGCTCTTCCAGATCGCCATCGTCCTGGCCTCGGTGAGCATCCTCGCCGCCTCGCGGATGCTCATCTTCGGGAGCGCCGCCCTGGCGGCCGCGGCCTGCGTCTTCGCCCTGAACGGCTTCCTCCTCATCCTGCCCATCGGCTGAGGCCGGCCGCGCAAAAAGGCCGGGCCGCCCTCCCCCGGGGGCGGCCCGATCCGCCATGTCATTCCGGGCCTGAGTGGAGCGAAGGGAATGAATCTCCTTTTGTAGGGGCGAGGCATGCCTCGCCCCTGCGCAGGACAGGTTCCGCGAGGGACTCAGGGTGACAACCGAGAGATGCCCGTTTGGGCAGTCCTGGAGGGGCGGGTTTCAAACCCGCCCCTGCATGTTCAATGAAACCAGGGGACAGCCTGCTAGGCCCGGTCCTCCCCGACCGCCTGGAGCGGCTCGCCCGGCTGGGCCTCCCGGGCCCGGACGACGAGCACCGGGATGGTGGCCCTGCGGATGACGCTCTCGGTCACGCTTCCCATGAGGAGCCGCCCCACCCCCGAGCGCCCGTGGGTGGTCATGGCGATGAGGTCGTAGTTCCAGTGGCGGATGTGCTCGAGGATCTCCTCCGCCGGCTGGCCGTAGCGGACGTGGGACTCGACGCGGATGCCCTCCTTGGAGAACTGCGCCTCCACCCCGGCGAGATAGTCCTCCGCCTCCTTGAGCACGTTCACCTGCATCTCCGCCAGGTCCATGCCGGGGTGATGGCCGGCGTTCGCCACCCGCAGGAGGTGAATCTCATGCTCCCCCTCGTCCAGCCCCCGCAGCAGCGCCAGAATCTGCTCGGCCACCGGGGAGCCATCCAACGGGA
>JBBTDR010000428.1:0-3040 GCA_038042665.1 Nitrospinota bacterium | reverse complement strand
CAACCATGGGGGACGGAACCACCTCAAATCTCAACTAAGATTGGGACACTCTCAACAAATAGGGATTCTTCCGGTTGTTGAACCGCCATTCAAGCTCATCGAGGTAGGCGTCAAGATGCTTCGCGGAAATTTTGTGGAATGTGCCGATGACAGAGCGGTTGAGGAGGCTCCACACACCCTCGATGGTGTTGGTATGAACGTCGCCCCGGACCCATTCTTCCTCGCTGTGGTTCACCGTCTCATGCTTCGTGTTGTGGTCCCCGATGCCCTTGTAGGCGGGCCACTCGTCCGTGATGATGAGTTCGGTATCGTCCGCCGTGTGTTCCCGGATGAATTTGTGAAGGGTCTTTTTGTCGGTCCCCTCGATGACCTTGAGGCGGACCTTGCCATCCCGCTGGATGGCCCCGACCACGATGGCCTTGTTGCCCTTGAACCCCCGACCTTTGCCGCGCACCTTCCCGCCGACAAGGGTTTCGTCCACCTCGACGGTCCCGTTCAATTGCTCGGCGTTCAATTCGGCCATCGCCGCCCGGATTCTATGGCAAAGATACCACGCCGTTTTGTAGCCCACCCCAAGGGTCCGCTTGATCTGGTTCGCGGAGACACCCTTGCGGGATTCCACCATCATGTAAACCGTAATGAACCACTTCCAAAGGGGCAGATGAGTATCGTGGAAGATGGTTCCGACCGTCACGGAGAAATGGTAGCCGCATGAGAGACAATGATGCTGCCCGCGCTTCTCGATGGGGCTTATATTGTGTTCACGACAACGGGGGCACTCGATGCCTTCCGGCCAGCGCAGTTCCTCAAGGGTCTTGCGGCACTTATCTTCATCTCGGTAACGCTCGATTAACTCGATGAGGTTCACGATGACCGCTCCCAAGAAACCCGCGAAGAAGGCCAGCGAAATGACCAATACGGAACTGGCCCGGAAACTGTTCCCGAAAGAGCTTCGGGAGGGGCTGAAACAGGCGGCCAACGAACCCAAGAAAAAGCCAGCAAAACCGCCTATTTCCAACCCCTAGTTACAATATGGGGCCTGGGAGGGATTGTGTCAAGTGAATAATCACGGAGCCACGCTTCCGCGATCTTCCACTTCTGGCAGAAGGCGGCGATCTTCTCGCGGGGAATCTCGATCTGGACCTTGCCGGCCATCATTCACCCCGTCGTTCGGACAACCTTCAATGAAGCTCACTCGGGTATTCTACTCTAAACAATTGTTTTCCCTGGTCGGGGCGGGCGGATTTGAACCGCCGACATCCTGCTCCCAAAGCAGGTGCGCTACCGGGCTGCGCCACGCCCCGAAGCCCCCAGATTAGCACACCCGGCGGCGGGGGGGCCCGAGGACCCAGGAGCCCCAGCCCAGGCTCCCCTTAGGGAAAGTAGAGGGCGCGGAGAGCCGCCCGTAGGGAGGCCTCCTTGGGCCCCGAGGTCTCCACCACGATCCGCTCCTCCTCCCAGGGCGCGTAGGCGGCCTCCTGGTCCCCCATGAGCTCGGGGCGGCCGTCCGAGACGCTCCCGCCCCGGGCCTCGCGCCGGGCGAGCCGGGCGAGGCGCTCCTCCGCCGGGCAGGCGCACTCGATCCAGCGGAGCCGGGCCCCCGCCTCCCGCCCCAGCCGCTCGAAGGCCGCGCGGTCCGCCCGCCGGGCGAAGCTCGCGTCCACGGCGGCGTCATGGCCCGCCGCGAGGGCCCGCCCGGCCCGCTCCGCCAGCTCGGCGTACGCCCGGGCGCTCGCCTCCGGCGCGTAGAGCCCCCGCCCCCAGGCCTCCCGCCGGGAGGCTGTGGGGGCCAGGCCCGCCAGCTCCTTGCGCACCCGGTCCGAATGGTGGACCGCCATGCCCGCCGCCGCGCCCAGCCCCCGGGCGAGGGCCGACTTGCCCGAGGCCATGAGCCCCGCCACCAGGACGAGGCGGGGGCGGCGCTCCCGGGCCGACAGTTCCCCGGCCAGCCGGAACAAATCGCGCGAGCGGGCCGCCGCCTCCGCCCGCTCGGGCGCGGGCACCAGGGCCGCCCCCGCCTTGAGGGCCTCCACCTTCCCCCGGACGAGGAGCCGGTGGAGGAGGTAGAGGGGGAGGAGGGGGAGCGCGGCGTCGTCCCCCGTCCGATCGAGATACCCCTCGAGGAAGGCCCGCGCCTCGGCCCGCCAGCCCGCCTGGAGGAGCTCCGCCGCGAGGGCGGCGGCCTCGTGGATGACATCCATGCAGCGGAAGTCGTCCCGGAAGTCCAGGCAGTCGAAGATGACCACCCGCCCATCGAGGAGGACGATGTGCTCCATCCGGAGGTCCCCGTGCACGTCGCGCACGAAGCCCGCCGCCGCCCGCCGCCGGATGACGCCCTCGAGCTGGCCCAGCAGGCGATCCAGGGCCGCGCGGCACCCCTGGACGATCTCCGCACCGGGGCGCTGGGCGGCGGGCAGCTCCGCGCACTCATCGAGGTTCCCCAGGAGGAGGCGCCGCACCGCCCCGGGCTCTCCGTGCTCCGCCGCCCCCTCCCCCCGCTCCGCCCCCAGGTGGAACGCCGCGGCCGCCTCGGCCACCCGCGCGAGCAGGGGCGCGCCGCCCCCCTCCCGCGCCCCCTCCCTCGCAAGGAGGGCGGCCAGGAAGCTCTCCGCCGGGAGCTCCTTCATCCGGAGGAGGAACTCGACCGCCCCGGCCTCCTCCCCGGGCCGGCCCACCCGAAGACCCTCCCCCCGCGCCAGCACGGGCAGCACATCCAGATACACTTCGGGGGTGAGGCGGCGGTTGAGGCGGAGCTCGCGCTCCAGGGCGGCGCGGCGCTTCTCGAGGGTGGAGAAGTCGAAGAAGGCGTACTTCACGGGCCGCTTCATCTTGTAGGCGAAGCCGCCCGCGAGGAAGACGAAGCTCCCGTGGGTCTGCCTCACGCGCACCGAGGGCGGAGGGGGATCGTAGGCCTCTGGCTCGCTCAGCAGGCGGACCGTGTCGAAGATCGTGCGCGAGGCGACCGTCATTCTTCCGTCCTCCGCGGCCTTCGGGAGAACCGCCCCTACCTAAAATGTACTCGCCGGGCGCGCTCCCCGGC
>JBBTDR010000427.1:0-5557 GCA_038042665.1 Nitrospinota bacterium | reverse complement strand
GGGAGACGAGCAGCCCCCGCACCATCGTCTTCTTCCCCTGGAAGCTCACCACGTCCTCCGCGATGGGCGGGGCGGGGATGGGGGTGGCCGCCGAGAGCACGGCGTCCACCCGCCCGAACACCTCCCGCTCCACCCGGGCGGCCCACTCGCCGCGGAAGCGCTGGGCCTGGATGTAGGCGGTCGCGGGGACGAAGAACCCCGGCCGGATGCGCTCGAGCACCCGGGGGTCGAAATCCCCCGGGCGCTCCCGGGCGTTCCGCTCGTGGCAGGCGGACGCCTCGCTCGTCATGAGGATGGTGTTCGCCTCGCTGGCGAGCTCCTGGTCGGGGATCTCCACCTCCTCCACCCGCGCCCCCGCGCCGGCCAGCGCCTCCGCGATCCGGTGCACGGCCTCCACCACCTCGGGGTCGGAGCGCTCCTCGTAGTACTTTCGGGCGTGCCCCACCCGGAGCCCCTTGAGAGGCGCGTCGAGGCCCTCGATGAAGCGCGGGGGTTCCCCCTCGGCGGAGCAGGGGTCGCCAGGATCGTGGCCGGCGAGGACGGACATCATCAAGGCGCAGTCCCCGGCGGTGAGGGCGAGGGGGCCCATGGTGTCCAGGGACCAGGAGAGGGGCGCGCACCCCGCCTTGCTCACCAGCCCGAAGGTGGGCTTGTGGCCGGCCACCCCGCACAGGGAGGAGGGGATGCGGATGGAGCCCCCCGTGTCCGAGCCGATGGCGATGGCGGCCTGGCCCGAGGCCGCGGCGTTCCCCGAGCCGCCGCTCGATCCCCCCGTCACCCGGGATGGGTCCCAGGGGTTCTTCTGGTCCCCGTAGTGGGCGTTGTGGCCAGTCGGGCCGTAGGCGTACTCGTGGAGGTTGAGCTTCCCCAGGATGACCGCCCCCGCCGCGCGCATCCGGCGCACGATGGGGGCGTCCCCGGCGGGGACGCGGTCCTTGTCGATCCGGCTCCCCGCCGTGGTGGGCAGCCCGGCCATGTCCACCAGGTCCTTGATCCCCACGGGTACCCCCGCCAGGGGGCCGGGGTCCCGCTTGGCGGCCGCGGCTTGATCCACCGCCCGGGCGGCCCGCAGCGCCCCCTCGCGGTCGAGGCGGATCCAGGTGTTGAGCTTGGGGCCGAGGCGCCCGGCCCGGGCGAGGAAGGCCTCGGCGACGGCGACGGCGGAGAGCTCCCCCTGGCGGACCCGCCGGGCGATCTCGGCGGCGGGGAGGCGGGTGAGGTCATCCGTCACGGCGCGCCCTCCGGAGGAGCGGGAAAAAACCTTCCGGCTCGGCCTGGGGGGGGAGCCAGCGGAGGATGGCCAGGTTCGCTACGGCCATGGCCTCCAGCTGGGCGGCTATCGAGGCGCGGCGCTGGGGGTCGAGGGGCTCCCCGAGAACCGAGCGGCACAGCCGCGCCATCTCCTCGTCGGGGATGGGCATGGTGTCGCTCCTTCTCGTGGACAGCGGAAGTGAGCTGGCGGGACATCCGGGGGGCCGAGTCTTTGCCCGCCTCTATCTTGACCCGGCCCCCGGGCGGATGCAACGTCCCAAGGCCCGGCCGGCGAGACCGCGGCGGGTTGCGGGAACGGGTCCCAGGCCACACAATCCCGGGTGTTTCTCCCCGGGAGGAGGATGGATGGGACGCATCGGGAGAGCCGCCGCCCTGGCCTTGCTGGGAGCCGCGCTCTCCGGTTGCGTCACCGTGGCGATGGAGGTGGCTCAGAAAGTCTGGGAGACCCGCTCCACCCAGGACCAAGTCGTGGACGCGGCGATCCACACCGGCATCCTCAACCGCATGATGGACGTGGACCCCGTCCTGGCCCTGGAGATCCGCACCGACGTGTGGGAGGGCCGCGTCCTGCTCACGGGGAAGGTGAGCGACCCCGTCCTCTCCTCCGAGATGGAGTTCCTCGTCCGCAGGGACGAGAGGGTCCGGGCGGTCTACAACCAGGTGCAGGTCCGGGGGAGGGAGAATTCCCAGGGCTCGTTCGTCGGCGATGTGTGGATCGAGACCCAGATCAAGCTGAAGCTCCTCGCGGAGGACGGCGTGACCTCGGTGGACTACCGCTGGCAGTCGGTCGGCAGCCAGGTCCACGTCATCGGGCGGGCGAAGAGCGCGAAGGAGCGCGAGACGGTGCTCCGCATCATCCGCGGCGTCCAAGGGGTCCGCGAGGTGCACAGCTTCATCGAGGTCAGGCCCCATGGGGCGCCGGCCCCCGCCGGGGCCCGGTGAGGGGGGCGATGCGGCTGAGCGTGCTGGACCAGTCCCCCATCCGCGGCGGCGGCACCCCCGCCCAGGCCCTGCGGGAGACCCTCCTCCTCGCCCAGGCCGCCGAGCGCCTGGGCTACCACCGCTACTGGGTGGCCGAGCACCACAACAGCGGCGGGCTCGCCGGGAGCTCGCCCGAGATCATGGTCGGCCAGATCGCCGCCCGGACGCAGTCCATGCGGGTGGGATCGGGCGGGGTGATGCTCAGCCACTACAGCGCCTACAAGGTGGCGGAGAACTTCCGGGTGCTCGAGGCCCTCTACCCGGGCCGGATCGACCTCGGCATCGGCCGCGCCCCGGGGAGCGACCGCCTGACCGCGGCGGCCCTCGCCCCGGACCAGAGCGGCTTCGGCTACGAGGACTACCCCCACAAGGTGTCGGACCTCCTCGGCTTCCTCGCCCAGGGTCTCCCCGAGAAGCACCCCTTCGCCCGGCTCCGGGCCATGCCCGAGGTCCCCACCGCCCCCGAGTTCTGGATGCTGGGCTCGAGCGACGAGAGCGCCATGATGGCGGCCCACTTCGGCCAGCCCTTCTCCTTCGCCCATTTCATCAACCAGTACGGCGGCCCCCAGGTGATGCAGATGTACCGGGCGAACTTCCGCCCCTCGAAGAGCTTGGCCGCTCCGCTCGGGAGCATCGGCGTCTTCGTCATGTGCGCCGAGACCGAGGAGGAGGCCCTCCACCACGCCTCGAGCCGCCCCCTCTGGATGCTGCGCAACCGGCGCGGCGAGCGGCAGGGCATCCCCACCCCCGAGGAGGCTCAGGCCTATCCCTGGAACGAGGCCGAGCGCGCCTTCGCCGAGGACCTCTGGGGCCGCACCACCGCGGGCGACCCCGAGCAGTGCAAGGCCGGGATGCTCAAGCTAGCCGAGGCCTACGGCGTGGAGGAGCTCGTGGTCGTCACCGTCTGCCACGGCTTCGAGGCGCGCCTGAAATCCTACGAGCTGTTGGCCAAGGCGTTCGGGCTGGAGGGGCGGGGGTAGGGAATCGATCCTGGCATTGAGAGAGCAGGGTTCCGTTGGATGAGTTCACTTTTTCAAGGGAGACCCGCATGGCCCTCACGGCAGTCCTCACCACCAGCCGCGGCGAGATCCGCCTGGCGCTCCACGAGAAGGAGACCCCGGTCACGGTGGCGAACTTCGCCAACCTGGCGAAGCGCGGCTACTACGACAACCTCCCCTTCCACCGCGTCATCCCCGACTTCATGATCCAGGGAGGCTGCCCGCACGGGGACGGGCGGGGCGGCCCCGGCTACACTTTCGAGGACGAGTGCCGGCGCGATCTCGCCCACGACGGCCCGGGGGTGCTCTCCATGGCGAACGCGGGGCCCGGCACGAACGGCTCCCAGTTCTTCATCACCCACGTGCCCACCCCCTGGCTGAACGGAAAGCACACCGTCTTCGGCCGGGTGACCGCGGGCCAGGAGGTGGTGGACGCCATCCGGGCCGGGGACAAGCTCGAGAAGATCGCCATCGAGGGGGACCCCGCCGCCCTCTTCCAGGCGCAAAAGGCCCATCTCGATAAGTGGAACGCCGTCCTGGATAAGTGAGCGGCTAGGGTCGTGTCCCCGGAATGGCTTTCAGAAATGATAGCCCCGTGGAAAAGGTTGTCATTCCGAGCGTCAGCGAGGAATCTGTTTCTAAAACAAGCAGATTCCTCCTTCGCGGAGCTTGTCCTGAGCGCAAGCGAAGGGCTCCTTCGGAGTGACACGTTGGCACCATGACTTGTTAAACGAATTTCGGGGACGCGACACTAGGGGCGGCGGAAGAGGGGGATCTCCCCGGTCTGGCGCCGCGCCCAGCCCTCGGCCAGGCGCTGGGCCTCCCAGAGCTCGCCGGGGGTCATCTGGGCGGCCGCCTCGCGGAGGAGGGCCGGGGCCTCGGGGTCTCCCCGCTTCTCCGCCAGGCTGAGCCAGGCGTGGGCCAGGACGAGGTCGCGCCCGATGCCCTCCCCCCGGGCGTAGGCCTCGCCCAGGATGCGCTGGGCGGCCGGGAGGCCCCCCTCGGCCGCCCGCTTGTACCACTTGAGGGCCTCGGCCGGGTCGGCCTTTACGCCCATGCCCTGTGCGTAGAGGGTGCCGAGGTTCAGCTGGGCCTTGGCGTGGCCCTGGTCGGCGGCCTTGCGGTACCACTTCCGGGCCTCGGCGAAGTCCTGCCCCACCCCGAGGCCCTGCCGGTACATGACCCCCAGATTGAACTGCGCCTCCGCCACCCCCTGCTCGGCCAGGGGCTTGAACTCCTTGAAGGCGGCGGGGTAGTCGCCCCTCTGGTGGGCGGCCACCCCCTCCTGGAAGCCCGCCGGAGCGAGGGAGGGGAAGGCCAAGGCGAGGAAGGCGAGCGCGGCCGCGCGCCAGGCGTGCATGGGCCCCTCCCTACTTCCCGCCCCTGATCTGGGCCTTGCGGAAGCGGAAGGCGGCGGGGGTGACCTCGAGGGCCTCGCCCTCGCGGAGGAACTCGAGGGCCTGCTCCAGGCTGTGGCGCTTGGGGGGGACGAGCTGGGCCGCGATGTCCGCTCCGGACGCGCGCATGTTGGTGAGCTTCTTCTCCTTCGTGATGTTGACGTGCATGTCCCGCTCGCGGGTGTTCTCCCCGACGATCATCCCATCATAGACCTCCTCGGTCGGCCCGATGAAGAGGGTGCCCCGCGCCTGGAGGTTCTCGATGGCGTAGGCGGTGGTCTTCCCGGCGCGGTCGGCCACGAGGGCGCCCGTGACCCGGCCCGGCAGGTCCCCCGCCCAGGGGGCCCAGCCCGCGAAGAGGTGGGTGAGGATGCCGGTGCCCCGGGTGTCGGTGAGGAACTCGCTGCGGTAGCCGATGAGCCCCCGGCTGGGCGCGCGGAACTCCAGCCGCGCCCGGCCCCTGCCGTGGTTGACCATCTTGGTCATCCGGCCCCTGCGGGAGCCCATCTTCTGGGCGACCACGCCGATGTACTCCTCGGGCACGTCGATCACCACGTCCTCGAAGGGCTCCAGGATCCCGCCGCCATCCTTCCGGATGATGACCTCGGGCCGCCCCACCGTGAGCTCGTAGCCCTCGCGGCGGATCTGCTCGATGAGCACCGCGAGCTGGAGCGGCCCACGGCCCAGGACGCGGAAGGTGTCGGGGGAGGCGGTCTCCTCCACCTTGATGGCCACGTTGTCTCGGACCTCGCGGAAGAGGCGGTCCCGCACCTGGCGCGAGGTGAGGAACTTCCCGCTGCGGCCGGACATGGGCGAGTCGTTGATGCGGAAGGTCATGGCGATGGTGGGCTCGTCCACCGAGATGGGGGGGAGGGCCTGGGGGCACACGGGGACCCCCATGGTGTCCCC
>JBBTDR010000426.1:0-7015 GCA_038042665.1 Nitrospinota bacterium | reverse complement strand
GCGTGAGCCGCACCGACATCCCCAGGGGCAACCTGATCCGGAACCTGATCCTGGCTTCCTTCGTGACGCCCCCCTTCCTGGGGGCCATCGCATGGATCTTCCTCGCCGGGCCGCGGGAGGGATGGCTGAACATCCTCTACCGCATGGCGGCGGGCGGAGGGAGCGAGACCCACCTTTTCAACATCTTCTCCTTGGGGGGCGTGATCTTCGCCATGACCCTCTACACCTTCCCGCTGGTGTTCATCGTGGTGCTGGCCGCTCTCAACAACATCTCCTCCGACATCGAGGACGCCGCCAACATCGCCGGGGGCGGCACCCTCTCCACCATGGTGAACATCACCCTGCCGCTGGTGCTCCCCGCCATGTTCGCGGGCTTCGTCATGGCGGTGCTCGAGGCGATGATCCTCTTCGGCATCCCGGCCGTGCTGGCCATCCCCGCCCGGATGCACGTGATGACCACCCAGCTGCGCGCCTTCATGGCCTCCGAGGAGAACCTCGTGGGCCTGGCCGCGGCCTACTCCATGCCCATGCTCGCCGCCGCCATCTGGATGATCTACTCCCGGGGGCGGGTGCTGGGGCGGCGGGGCTTCGCCACCCTGGGCGGGAAGGGCGGCCAGCGGCGCCCCCAGAAGCTGGGGGCCTGGCGCTACCCGGTTTTCGTCCTCTGCCTCATCCCCCTGGCGTGCGCGGTCGCGCTGCCCTACATCTCGCTCCTCCTCACTTCCTTCATGCGCACCCTGGGGGGCGGCCTCACCTGGGGGAATTTCACCTTCGCCAACTACGTCTTCATCTGGAACAACGACGCCGTCTGGGGCTCCATCGGCAACACCCTCGCGGTGGCGACCTTCGCGGCCACGGCGGCGGCGGGGCTGGCCGGGGTCATCGCCTACATCACCCAGCGCCGGCTGGTGTGGGGCCACCAGTACGTGGACTTCCTGGCCACCCTGCCCATCGCCATCCCCGGCATCGTGCTCGCGGTGGGCCTCTTCGCCGCCTACACGAAGCAGCCCTTCGTGCTCTACGGCACGCTCTGGATCATGTTCTTCGCCTACCTGACGAAGTACCTCCCGCTGGCTTTCCAGACGAGCAACGCCGCGCTCATGAGCGTCCACCCCGAGCTCGAGGAGTGCAGCCGCATCCTGGGGGCGAACCGCATCCAGGTCTTCTGGGACGTGACGGTGCCGCTGTTCAAGGTGGGGCTCATCGCCTCCTGGATCCTCGTCTTCATGCCCTCGCTGCGGGAGCTCAGCGCCTCCGTGCTGCTCTGGACCACCAACACCAAGGTCATCTCCGTCGTCATCATCGACCTCTACGAAGAGAACCTGCTCGGGCCCATCTCGGCCCTGGGGGTGGCGCTGCTGGCGATCACCCTGTTCGCCATCTTCATCGGCTTCCGCCTCGCGGGGCGCGATTTCATGAAGGCATAGGAGGGAGCCTCCCTGGCCACGCTGCGCCTCTCGCGCCTCCTCAAGGTCTTCGGGCAGAACGTGCGCGCCGTCGACGAGATCGACCTCGACATCGCCCACGGCGAGATGGTCTCCCTCCTCGGCCCCTCGGGGTGCGGCAAGACGACCACCCTGCGCCTCATCGCGGGTTTCCTCGAGCCCGACGGCGGCGAGATCCTGGCGGATGGCGGCGCCGTCTCCCGCCAGGGCTGGGTCCTCCCCCCCGAGCGGCGCAACATGAGCATGATCTTCCAGAGCTACGCCATCTGGCCCCACAAGACCGTCTTCCAGAACGTGGCCTACGGCCTCAAGTTCCGCGGGGTGACCGCCCGCGAGGCCGAGAAGAAGGTCCGCGCCATGCTCTCGGTGGTGCAGATGGAGCACTTGGCGGAGCGCTACCCGGCCGAGCTCTCGGGCGGCCAGCAGCAGCGGGTGGCCCTGGCCCGCGCGCTGGTGGTGGAGCCCAGCATCCTCCTCCTCGACGAGCCCCTCTCGAACCTCGACGCCGGGCTGCGCGAGGAGATGCGCTTCGAGATCCGCCGCCTGCACGACGAGTTCCACATCACGAGCGTCTACGTCACCCACGATCAGTCCGAGGCCATGGTGACGAGCGACCGCATCTGCGTCATGAACCACGGCCGGATCGAGCAGGTGGGGGGCGCCGCCGAGATCTACAACCGCCCCCGCACCCGCTTCGTGGCCGAGTTCATCGGGGTGACGAACTGCGTCGAGGGCGCCATGGCCGGGCCGGGCCTCTTCGCCGCGGCGGGGGGGCTTAAGCTGAGGACTGAGGGAGCGGCGTCGGGCGGGAAGCAGGTGGCCTCCATCCGGCCCCACCGGGTGCGCATCGTGGACGCCGCCGGGGCCCCCCCGGGCGCGGACGGCCTCAACGTCCTCGAGGGCGAGGTGCTCCAGGAGTATTACTTCGGCAGTACCGTGGACTACCGGGTGCGGGTCCCGGGCCTGGCCGAGCCCCTGCGCGTGGAGGGCGACCCCGACCACATCCACCCTCCGGGCCGCAAGGTGCGCCTCCTCATCGAGCCCCGCGCCGTCGTCCTCGTCCAAGACGCCTAGGCCCCGCCGTGCGCATCGTCATTCCGGACGACAAGGACCGCCTCTTCGCCGGCCACCCCGCCCTCGAGCGCCTCCGGCGGCTCGGGGAGGTCGCCCACCACACCAACAACGCCCCGGCCCCCGAGGCCCTGCTCGGCCGCCTCGAGGAGGCCGGGGTCATCCTCACCACCCGTTACCAGACCGACTTCAAGGCGGCCGGCCTCCTCGACCGCCTGCCCGCCCTGCGCATGATCTCGGTCATGGGCACCCGCCCCCGGATGATCGACATGAGGCGGGCGAACGCCCTGGACATCACCGTCACCGTCACCCCCGGGGCCAGCACCCCCTCGGTGGCCGAGCACACCCTCATGCTCATGCTCGCCCTGGCCAAGCGGCTCCCCGCCATGACAGCCGGCATGCGCGCGGGCGAGTGGCCCCGCCACCCCGGGGTCGAGCTGGCCGGGAAGACCCTGGGCCTCCTCGGCTTCGGGAACATCGGGCGGGTGATCTGCCGGATGGCCCGGGCGCTCGGCATGCGGGTGCTCGCCTGGTCGAAGCACATGACCCCCACCCGCGCCGCCGCCGAGGGAGGGGAGGCCGCCCCGCTCGACGCCTGCCTCGGGGCGGACTTCGTCGTCCTCCTCCTCCACGTCACCCCCGAGACCCGGGGGCTCATCTCCCGGGAGCGCCTCGCCCGCATGAAGCCCACCGCCTTCCTCGTCAACACCGCCCGCGCCGCCCTCGTGGACATGGGAGCCCTCTACGAGGCCCTGCGGGAGGAGCGCATCGCGGGGGCCGGGCTCGACGTCTTCGAGCCCGAGGAGCCCCTGCCGGCGGACTCCCCCTTCCGGCGGCTCGGCAACGTCATCCTCACCCCCCACTCCGCCTGGGACACCGACGGCACCCAGAACCGCTTCGTCTCCCTCACCGTCGACAACATCGCGGCCTGGCTCCAGGGCCGCCCCCAGAACGTCGTCACCCAGGACGCCTAGCGCCTGCGAGGCGGCCCGTTCATTTTTTTCGCCCGGATTATCCCGGAACTCATCGGAAACCCCGCGCCGGGCTGGATCTTTTCCCAGCGGAAAATCGCGTGCGCCCGGCGGAGTCTTCATTTTCCCGATCGGGCTCCCTCCTCCTCCGGGGGAGGGTTGGGGCGGGGGAAGGGCCGCCGATGGTTTCTCCTCCGCCCCCAGCGGCGGAGATGCACCCGCGCGGGCGAAGGCGCCTGCGGCAAATCCGCGCGGGTTCATGGCGGGGGGGACGGGCAGGGCGCCGGTTATTTGCAGGGGCGCGCGGCCGTGCGCCCCTGCAAGTGGCCGGGCGGGGGATGTCGCAGGGACATTCCATGAAACGCCTCGGTGCCCTCATCCTGCCCTCTCCCAGAAGGAGAGGGATACATCCCCCTTGCGTGGCGGCGTGTGAGGGGCATCGGGAAGAAGGCCAGGGGAAAGCAAAAAAGCCCGCCCCGGAAGGGGCGGGCTTTTCGGCGTGCGCGGTCCCGGCTAGCGGGAGTGGGCGTCGGCCGCTGGGGAGTGGCCGTTGCTCCCCCCGCCCGTGGGCTGGGAGGCCTTGAGCTCCCCGGCGATGAACTCCTCGATCATCTGGCGGGCCCGCTCGTCGGCCATCTCGACCGGGGGGTGCTTCATCAGGTAGGCGCTCACGGGGTAGAGGGGCCCGGCCTCGCCCCTGTCCCGGGCGTGCCGGACGAGGCGGATGGCGTCGATCACCACCCCCGCCGAGTTCGGCGAGTCCTCGACCGAGAGGCGGGCCTCCAGCTCCAGCGGCACCCCGCCGAAGCCCTCGGCCTCGATGCGGAGGAAGCAGATCTTGTTGTCCTTCTGCCAGGGCACGTAGTCGCTCGGGCCGATGTGGATGTTCTCGGCGGGCAGGGGCTCGGGCAGCTGGCTCTGGACGGAGGAGGTCTTGGAGATCTTCTTCGACTTCAGGCGGGAGCGCTCCAGCATGTTGAGGAAATCCGTGTTCCCGCCGGTGTTGAGCTGGTAGGTGCGCTTCACCTTCACCCCCCGGTCGGTGAAGAGCTTGATGAGGGTGCGGTGGAGGATGGTCGCGCCGAGCTGGGCCTTGATGTCGTCCCCCGCGATGGGGATCCCCGCCTGGGCGAAGCGGGCGGCGAAGGCCGGGTCCGAGGCGATGAAGACGGGCATGCAGTTGATGAAGGAGATCCCCGCCCCGAGGGCGGCCTCGGCGTAAAAGCGCGCCGCCTCCTCGGAACCCACCGGCATGTAGTTCAGCAGGATCTCCGCCCCGCTCCCGCGCAGGATGGCGGCCACGTCCGCCGGGCCGGCCTCGGCGGGGACGAAGGTCTGGTCCGGGTGGTACTCCGCCATGTGGGGGGCCACCCCGTCGAGGATGGGGCCCATCTCGACCCGCACCCCGTAGTCCGGCAGCTTCTTCCAGAAGACCTGGGTGCAGTTCGGGGGGGCGAAGACGGCCTCCTGGAGGGGCCTCCCGACCTTGCGCACGTCGATGTCGAAGGCCGCCACCGGGCGGACGTCCCCGGGCCCGTAGCCGCCCAGGTCGCGGTGCATGAGGCCGGTCTCGGTCCCGGGGTGGTGGCGGTAGAACTCCAGCCCCTGGAGGAGGGAGCTCGCGCAGTTCCCGACCCCGGCGATGGCGATGCGGATGGGTGGCATGGACAAAGTTCCTCCTGCGCGCAAGAACCGATGCGGTTGTGCGAGAGAGTAGGGCCTGCGCCGGGGTACGGCCGCCCGCCCGCAGGGGGCGGGTGAGGGCCGAAAAGCAGCCTCCCCCTTCGGTCCGGCCGGGTACGGCCCGATATCCCGACAAGAAAGCTCAACAAATATAGCCTTGGATGCCGAAGATGGCAACTGCGCCCGGAAGAATTCTCAGGCCCCTCGCCGGACCCGCTTCGGACCCAGAGGGGAGGAGCGCTCTTAGGTGCGGGCCGCCGCCCGCCCGAAATACCGCTTCTGGAAGCGGAGGGAGAGGTTCACCAGCCAGATCATCACCGGCACCTCGACAAGGGGGCCGATCACGGCGGCGAACGCCGCGCCGGAGTCGAGCCCGAACACCGCCACCGCCACGGCGATGGCCAGCTCGAAGTTGTTGCTGGCGGCCGTGAAGGCGAGGGTGGCCGTCTTCGAGTAGTCCGCTCCGACCTTCCACCCCATCCAGAAGCTGACCAGGAACATGACGACGAAGTAGATGAGCAGGGGAAGGGCGATCCGCAGCACGTCCAGCGGGATCCTCACGATGACGTTCCCCTTGAGGCTGAACATGACCAGGATCGTGAACAGCAGCGCGGCCAACGTCATGGGGCTGATCCGGGGGATGAACTCGCGCTCGTACCACGCCTTCCCCTTCGTCGTCACCAGCACGAGGCGCGTGAGCATTCCCGCCAGGAAGGGGATGCCGAGGTAGATGAAGACGCTCTCCGCGATCTGGCCCATGCGTACGGAGACGGCGCTTCCCGTGAGCCCGAAGTAGGGGGGCAGGAGGGTGATGAAGACGTAGGCGTACACGCTGTAGAAGAGCACCTGGAAGACGCTGTTGAAGGCGACCAGCCCCGCGGCGTACTCCGTGTCGCCCTTGGCCAGCTCGTTCCAGACGATCACCATCGCGATGCAGCGCGCCAGCCCGATCATGATGAGCCCGGCCATGTACTGCGGGTGGCCGGACAGGAACAAGATGGCCAGCGCGAACATGAGGATGGGGCCGATGACCCAGTTCTGGAGGAGCGAGAGGGCCAGCACCTTCCAGTTGCGGAATACGCGCCCCAGTTCCTCGTACTTCACCTTGGCCAGGGGCGGATACATCATCAGGATGAGGCCGGCGGCGATGGGGAGGTTGGTGGTTCCCACCTGAAATCGGTTGATGAAATCCTCCATGCCGGGCACGGCGTATCCCAGGAGGACGCCGGCGGCCATGGCGAGGAAGATCCAGAGCGTCAGGTAGCGGTCCAGGAAGGAGAGGCGGCGGCTGAGGGTCGCTTCCATCGTCATCGTCCGGGTCTCCGCTGGCTGGGCTGGAGGAGGGCAGGGGCCGCGCCCGAGCGCTTCCGCTGGGCGCTGCAAAGGGCCGCGAGATCGGCTTTCCGGATCGCCTCCAGGCGCTTCCGATCCTGGAGGAGCTGCCCGTCCGGCGCCTGGGCGCATTCCCGGAGCCAGCGCAGGGCCTGGCGGGCCTCCGGGGGGCTCTCCTTCTCGTCGATCCGGTAATGCACCCACCGGCCCTCCTTCCGGTGCCGCACCAGGCCCGCCTGGGCCAGGATGGACATGTGCTTCGAGACCGTGGAGGGGGACAGGCCCAGCAGCTCGATGAGCTGGCACACGCAGAGCTCCCCGCCTTCCTGGGCCATCACCGCGCGGAGGCGGTGGGGATCGGCCAGGGCTTTCGCGGCCTCGACGATGGCGTGGGCGGTGTCGTTTCGGTAATTCGCCATATAACGAAATATATGCGCCACGGGGGCCCCTGTCAACGGCGGGTAGTGGGTCAGTTTGCAAGACGGGCAAAGGATGTCATTCCGAGGGAGCGAA
>JBBTDR010000425.1:0-1402 GCA_038042665.1 Nitrospinota bacterium | reverse complement strand
ACGCCCTGTGCGTCCACACCATCCGCACCCTGGCCATGGACGCCGTCCAGAAGGCCAACTCCGGCCATCCGGGCACGCCGATGTCCCTCGCCCCCCTGGCCTACGTCCTCTGGACGAAGCACTTGCGCCACAACCCCGCGAACCCCGCGTGGTTCGACCGCGACCGCTTCGTGCTCTCGTGCGGCCACGCCTCGATGCTCCTCTACGCCGTCCTCCACCTGACGGGCTACGCCATCTCCCTCGAGGAGATCGTCAAGTTCCGCCAGTGGGAGAGCCTCACCCCGGGCCACCCCGAGCACGGCCTCACCCCCGGCGTCGAGACCACCACCGGCCCCCTGGGCCAGGGCTTCGCGAACGCCGTGGGAATGGCCATGGCCGAGGCCCACCTCGCGGCCCGCTTCAACCGGCCCGGCCACGAGGTGGTGAATCACCGCACCTTCGCCTTCCTGAGCGACGGCGACCTCATGGAGGGCGTCTCCCACGAGGCCGCCTCCCTCGCGGGCCACCTGGGGCTGGGGAAGCTCATCTGCCTCTTCGACGACAACGGCGTCACCATCGACGGGAGCACCGGCCTCGCCTGCTCGGACGATCACGCGGCCCGCTTCCAGGCCTACGGCTGGCACGTCCTCGACCTGGGCGGAAAGGCCGAGGACCTGGCGGCCCTCTCGGGCGCCATCGAGAGCGCCGCCGCCGAGACCGGCCGGCCCTCCCTCATCATTGTCCGCTCCCGCATCGGCTTCGGCGCGCCCAACCTCGAGGGCAAGGCCGAGGCCCACGGCGCCCCCCTGGGCGAGGAGGAGGTCAAGCGCACCAAGGCCGTCTACGGCTGGCCCGAGGACGCGCACTTCCTCGTGCCCGAGCGCGCCCTCGCCCACATGCGGCAGGCGGCCGGGCGGGGGGCGGAGCTGGAACAGGCCTGGAAGGAGAAGCTGGAGGCCTGCCGCCGCGCCCATCCGGAGTTGGCGGCTTCGCTGGAGTCGGCGCTGTCCGGCCAGCTCCCCTCGGGCTGGGACGCGGACCTGCCCGCCTTCAAGCCCGAGGACGGGCAGGTGGCCACCCGCGTGGCCTCCGGCAAGGCGCTCAACGCGCTGGCCAAGCGCATCCCGGCCCTGTTCGGGGGGAGCGCCGACCTCGCCTCCTCGAACAACTCCCTCATCCAGGGCTCGGCGGATTTCCTGAAGGGCCGCCACGGAGAGCGCAACATCCGCTGGGGCATCCGCGAGCACGCGATGTGCGGGGCCTGCAACGGCATGGCGCTGCATGGCGGGGTGCGGCCCTACGCCGCCAGCTTCTTCATCTTCACCGACTACGCCCGGCCCGCCATCCGCCTCGCGGCCATGATGGGGCTCCCGGTCATCTACATCATGACGCACGACTCCATCGGCCTGGGGGAGGACGGCCC
>JBBTDR010000424.1:0-1923 GCA_038042665.1 Nitrospinota bacterium | reverse complement strand
CCCGCTCACCCACGTGAGCATGAGGAGCATGAAGGAGATGCAGAAGCTCCAGCCGCGCATGGAGCAGCTGCGGGAGATCTACAAGAACGACCGGACCAAGCTGAACGAGCAGGTCATGGGCCTCTACCGGGAGCACAAGGTGAACCCGATGATGGGCTGCCTGCCCATGGTCGTCCAGATCCCGGTCTTCTTCGGCCTCTACGAGGCGCTGCTGGTGTCCATCGAGCTGCGGCAGGCCCCCTTCTTCGGGTGGGTGCGCGACCTCTCGGCCCAGGAGCCCTACCACGTCTACACCATCCTCATGGGCCTCTCGATGTTCGTCCAGCAGAAGATGACCCCCACGCCGGGCGACCCCACCCAGGCCAAGATGATGCTGTTCATGCCCATCGTCTTCACGGGGATGTTCATCTGGTACCCCGTCCCCGTGGGGCTGGTGATCTACTGGCTGGTCAACAACGTCCTCTCCATCGCCCAGCAGTATTACGTGAACCGCTCGATCCGGCCGCCGAAGCTGGCCGAAGAGGGCTGAGGAGGGTCCGCCGTGGCCAAGAAACCCCGGCAGCGCGCGAGGCGGCGGGCGCAGCCGCCGGCCGGGACGAGGGGCTTCTCCCGCCAGGGGCTGGCCATCGCGGCGGTGCTGGCCCTGCTGCTGGGGGCCGGGCTCTGGATGAAGTACGGCGGCGGGGGGAAGGAGCCGCCCATCCCCGCCCCCCGGACGGCGGACGGGAAGGTGGCGGTGATCGAATTTTCCGACTACGGCTGACCCTACTGCCGCCAGGTGCAGGCTGCACTGGGGAGGCTGAGGCTCGAGTTCGCGGGGAAGATACACTTCGAGGCGCGCGACTTCCCCCTGCGCCCCCTCACCTTCCGCGCGGCCGAGGCCGTCCGCTGCGCGGCGGACCAGGGCAAGGGCGAGGAGCTGCGGGGCATGGTCTTCGGGGGCCAGGAGGCCTGGGCCGCCAGCTCCTCCCCCGACGCGATCTGGACGGGCTACGCCCGCGGGGCCGGCCTCGACATGGAGAAGTGGGGAGGCTGCGTGCGCGCGGGCGCCCACCAGGGGGCGATCAGGGCCGACCATGACCTGGGGGTCCGCATGGGGGTGAACGCGACGCCCACGATCTTCGTCGGCCGGCAGCGGGTGGACGGCGCGGCCACCTACGAGCGGCTCGCCGAGATGCTCCGCGCCGAGCTGGGGGGGAGCTGAGGAGCCTTGGGGCGGATCCTGGGGGCGGCGGGCGGCCCGTGGTCGGCGCTGCTTTTCCGGCTGGCGGTGGGCGGGTTCTTCGTCGCGGCCGGGCTCGGCAAGCTGAGCCAGCCCGCGGAGCTGTTCGCGAGCCAGATCCGGGCCTTCGGCCTGGCGCCCGAGGCCTGGGCGCTGCCGCTCGCCCGGGCGCTCCCCTGGGTGGAGCTCTTCTCGGGGGGGCTCCTGCTCGCGGGGCTGTGGGCGGCGCCCGCGGCCCTGGCGGTGGCCCTCCAACTGGGGCTGTTCGCGGCCGTGCTGGGGGCCGCCCTCGCGGCCGGGCGGGCGCCGGAGGACTGCGGCTGCCTCCCGGGCGTCTCCGAGACCCCGGGCCAGGCGCTCCTGCGGGACGCGGCGATGCTGGCGTGGGCCGCCCTGGCCGCCCGCGGGCTGCCCGGAAGGCTGGCCCTGGACGGCTGGCTGGCCGGAGGAGAGGAGGACGAGCGCGATGAGTAGCCGGCGCAGACGCGATTGGGACGAGGGGTCTCCGGGCGGGGAGGAGGGCCGCCGCAAGAGGGGCTCCCGCCCCGACCTCGCCCCCCTCGCCCGCATGTCGGGCCGGGCGCTGCGCCGCCTCATTGAGCGCCTCGACATGGACACCCTCTCCCTCGCCCTGCGCGAGGCCCCCTCGGGCCTCGTCCAGCGGGTGCTGCGCAACGTCTCCTCCCGGACGGCGGCGGCCC
>JBBTDR010000423.1:0-4836 GCA_038042665.1 Nitrospinota bacterium | reverse complement strand
AAGAATATCCCGAGAACATGGCTATCCATAGGAATGACTCACTTTCAGTTTCATCGGAAATTACAAATATCCTGGTGCCGGAGGGGGGAATCGAACCCCCATGGGCTTGCGCCCGGCGGATTTTGAGTCCGCTGCGTCTACCGTTCCGCCACTCCGGCGGGAGGGTTTCCAGGCGGGTCGAGGAAAGGGAGCGGGAGATCAGCCGTCCTTCTTGGGGGCCGCGGGCTTGGTCTCGGTCTTGGCTTCGCTCTTGGCCCCAGGCTTGGCTTCGGCCTTGCGCTCGGCCCCAGGCTTGGTTTCAGCCTTGGCTTCGGCCTTGGCTTCGGCCTTGGTCTCGGTCTTCTTCTCATCCGAGCCGCCGCTGCCGGAGGCGCACTCGGCGGCCTCCTTCTTGGCGCCGCCGTTCGAGCCGTAGCCGCCCGTGGCGTACCAGCCCGCGCCCTTGAGGTGGAAGGCGGAGCGGGAAACCTTGCGCCTGAGCTTCAGGGCCCCGCAGGCGGGGCACTTGCGGAGGGGCTTCTCATCGGCCCGCTGGATTTTCTCGGTCTCTTCGCCGCAGGCCCGGCATTCGTACTCGTAGATCGGTGTCACGGTGCCTCTTCCTCCAAACCCTTACTTGTAGACGGCGGTGAGCCAGCCGGCATGGCCCTCGTCCTCGCCGTTGACGACGGCGAAGAAGGCCGCCTGCAGGCGCTGGGTGACGGGGCCGGGCTTGCCCGGGCCGACGGGGCGGCCGTCCACCTCGCGGATGGGGGTGACCTCGGCGGCGGTGCCGGTGAAGAAGGCCTCGTCGGCGGTGTAGACCTCGTCGCGGGTGACCGAGGCGACCTCGATGGGGAGGCTCTGCTCCCGGGCCAGCTCCAGGACGGTGTCCCGGGTGACGCCCCGCAGGACGCCGTGCAGGGGCGGGGTCTTCAGGACCCCGTCGCGGACGATGAAGATGTTCTCGCCCGAGCCCTGGGCCACGAGGCCCTCGGGGTCGAGCATGATGGCCTCGTCGTAGCCGCCCTTGACGGCCTCGAGCTTGGCCAGCTGGCTGACGGCGTAGTTCCCCGTGGTCTTGGCCTTGGTCATGTAGCTGTTCGGGTGGTGGCTGGTGAAGGAGGAGACTTTGCAGCGGATGCCCTTCGTGAGCCCCTCCTCGCCCAGGTAGGCCCCCCAGCTCCAGACCGCCACCATGCAGCGCACCGGGGCCCCCGTGGGGTTCACCCCCATGGAGCCGTAGCCCAGCCAGACGAGGGGCCGGATGTAGCAGGCCTCCATCTTGTTCTTGCGGACGGTCTCGAGGACGGCCTCGGTGCAGGTCTTGCGGTCGAAGGGCATCTCGATCCCCACGATCCGGGCCGAATCGAAGAGCCGCCGCATGTGCTCGTGCAGCCGGAACACCGCCGGGCCCCGGCGGGTCTTGTAGCAGCGGATGCCCTCGAACACCCCCAGGCCGTAGTGGAGGCTGTGGGTGAGGACGTGGATCTTGGCGTCGTCCCAGGGGACGAACTGCCCGTCCATCCAGATCTGCTCGGTCGCGCCCTTCAACGTCCCCTCTCCTCTCGGAGGAATGCCCCGGAATCCGCGAAACCGGGCAAGTATAGGGTCGCCCCGCGGGGGGCGCAAGCCCGGCCCCTAGGACCCGTAAACCTCTGGATTCAATAGCATGGCTGGGTCCAGCCGCTCCCCCCGGAGGGCCCGCAGCACGCTCTCCGCCGCCATCTGGTTGATGCGGTCCCGGGCGTTGAAGGTGGCCCCCGCCTGGTGGGGGGTGAACACCACGTTGGGGAGGCCGAAGAGGGGGTTGTCCTTCGGGGCGGGCTCCTCCTCGAACACGTCCAGCCCCGCCCCGGCGATCACCCCCTCCCGCAGGGCCTCGGCGAGGGCCCCCTCGTCGATGACCGCCCCCCGGGCGCAGTTCACGATGACGGCCCCGCGCTTCATCATCCGGAGGCGGGCGGCGCCGAACATGTGGCGGGTCTCGGGGGTGAGGCTGCAATGGATCGAGATGACGTCCGACTCCCGGGTGAGGGTGTCCAGGTCCACGGGCTCGGCCCCGCCCGCGCGCACCCGCTCCGGGGGCAGGAAGGCGTCGCAGGCCAGGATGCGCCCCTCGAAGCCCCGGAGGAGCCGGGCGAGCTGGCGCCCCACGTTCCCGAAGCCCACGATGCCGAAGACCGCCCCGGTGAGCTCCCAGCGGATCCGCACCTGGTCCCGCCAGCGGCCCTCCTTGAGGCTCTGCATCCCCTGGGGGATCTGGCGCACGGCGGCCAGGATGAGCCCCAGCGCCATCTCGGCCACCGAGGTGGCGTTCGAGCCCGGGCAGTTCACCACCGCCACGCCGCACCGGGTGGCGGCGGGGATGTCGATGTTCTCCACCCCCACCCCGATCTTGGCGATGATCTTGAGCCGGTCCGCCGCCCCGATGACGCGCGCCGTGACCTGCTCGCGCGAGGTCACCAGGATGGCGTCCCAGTGGCGGGCCTCGCGGACGAGCTCCTCCTCGCTCCACTTGCGGCCCCCGCCCTCGCGGATCTCCCCGTGGGGCGCGAGGAGCTCCCGCAGCCCCTCGCGGGGCTCGCGGAACTCGGGGATGAAGAACACCGGCCGCGCGCGCATGCCCCCTCCCCCGCTCAGGTGCCCACCACGAGGGGCGAGGTGCGCCCCCTGAGGAAGGCCAGGGCGGAGAGGAAGGTCAGGACCCCCGTCCTGGGGTTCTCCGAGGGCACGTTCTCGACGCGGACGAAGGAGCGGCCGAACTCCCCCACCGCCTCCACCTCGTGGATGTTCCGTTGGATAGTGGGGTCGCACACGATGCGGATGGACGTCCGGCGGGGGCCGATCCCGGCCAGGCTCACCGCCGCCGAGACGTTCACGTTCTCGGGAAAACCCCGGCAGGCGTCCACGGGGTTGCCCTCGAAGATCACCGTGGGCTCCCGGATCGCGTCGAGGTCGATCCCCCGCTCCACCACATAGGGGGCGCCCCGGAGGCCCCGCGGGGGCTTGCGGCTCGTCATGGTGACCGAGTCCACCCGCCCCACCGAGGCCCCCTTGAGCCCGTCCAGCCCGATGATGGCCCCCGAGGGGACGTAGATGCGCGCCCCGCCCTCCCCGGCGAGCGCCACCAGGTCCCCGCGCTCCAGCAGCGCCCCGGCCGAGCAGACGATCACGTCCCGCCCCCTGGGCAGCGCCGCCCGGCAGATGGCCTCCACCGTCGAGCCGCCCGAGGCCTCCATCACCATCTCCGAGGCCTCCACCACCCCGCCGAGGTCGGTCAGCGGAGGGGGCGTCCGCAGGCTCCCGAGGAACTCCCGGGCCCGGGCGGGGGTCCGGGTGGCCACGGCGGAGACGACGGCCGGCACCCGGCCCTCGTCCGCGGCCCTCACCACCGCCCTCCCGATCACCCCCAGGCCGACCACCCCGAGCCTCATCCGCCCCCTCCCGCGCCAGGCGCCGGCGGGACCGCCGGCGCCGTTTGGCATCCTTCCCCTATCCTGTTATGTTACCTGCAAATGTGATCCCCTGGTCCATCCCGCTCGGACCGGAGAGCCGCCATGGGATTCGAGACGGTACTCGGGCAAGCTTCCCTCTTCGCGCACCTTGACGCCGCGCACCTGCGGGCCCTCGCCCAGCAGCTCCAGCACCGCCGGTACGACCAAGAGCAGATCATCTTCCACAAGAACGACCCCGGCTCGACCCTCTACATCATCATCTCCGGGAAGGTGAAGATCGTCCTCCCCTCGGACGAGGGCGAGAGCGTCATCGTCGCCATGCTCTCGACCGGGGAGTTCTTCGGGGAGCTCTCCCTCTTCGACGGCGCCCCGCGCTCGGCCACCGCCGTCGCGTGCGAAGCCACCGAGATCCTCACCCTCGACAAGGACGACTTCAACCGCTACCTCCTCGACAACCCGCGCGCGGCCCTCGTCATCCTCTCCGAGCTGAGCCTCCGCCTGCGGCATACGGACGAGCTCCTGAGCGACGCCGCCTTCTGCAACCTGGCCACCCGGCTCGCCAGGCGCCTCCTCGACCTCGCCCACCGCTACGGCCAGCCCGCCCCGAACGGAGCCGTCCGCATCAACCTCAAGCTCAAGCAACAGGACCTGGCCGACATGACCGGCGCCACCCGCGAGAGCGTCAACAAGGTGCTCAAGATGCTCAAGGGCCACAAGCTCATCAGCTGGAGCAAGGGCTCCCTCACCCTGCCCAACCCCGACGCGCTCCGCCAAAAGGCCCGCTGAGCGTCCTCCCTCCGGGGCCGCTGCATCCTCTCCACGCGCCGCTCCCTCCGCGGATGGAGATCTTCCCCCTCCCCCTCCGGCCCGCGGCGACTCTGGCCGCGGTGCCCGCGGCGACTCTGGCCGCGGTGGAGAGGGCCGGGGCGAGGGAGGCTTCTTCGGCGCGGGCCCAGCGGACGCCATTTCCTTCTAGGCGCTCGCTTCGTGAATAACCCGGTTGGAGTTGAGTTAGCCCCTCCCCCCGTCCACCCGGCTCCCCAGGCTGAGGCGCCAGTGGTCCGCCAGCACCACGGCCATCATCGCCTCCCCGATGGGCACCGCGCGCGGGGCCACGCAGGGGTCGTGGCGGCCCTCCACCCGCACCGCGCGCCGCTCGCCCGTGACCGAGACCGTCTCCTGCTCCAGGAGGATGGATGAGGTGGGCTTCACCGCGAAGCGCACCACGATGGGCGCCCCCGAGGAGATGCCCCCCAGGATGCCCCCCGCGTGGTTCGTGCGGGGGACGACCTTCCCCCCCGCGAAGTCGAAGGGGTCGTTGTGCTGGGAGCCCCGCATCGAGGCCGCCCGGAAGCCCGCCCCGGCGGACAGCCTTGAAGGGCACTTTAACGAGGTAGCA
>JBBTDR010000422.1:0-2617 GCA_038042665.1 Nitrospinota bacterium | reverse complement strand
CTTTTCCCGGGCGTTGCCCTCAACGTTAATGATGATCTGCGCTTGGTGCTGCGGCATGCCTATTTCCTCAAATCGTTAACGTTCAGAACGATGACGGGGAAACCCGCCACATCATCTGTGAGCCGCTGAAGCGGCAGGCGTATGGTGTGTCCCCCGAGAGCCGCGATGTTCACATTTGCGGGGATTCCCTGCGCGCTCACATACCCCGGCGCGACCCAGGGGTTCAGGGCGATGGCAGTCAGAGACAGGGCGATGACGGCGAGGATGACCCGGTCGATCTTCTTCATGGCGGTGCCTCCTTGGAAAGGGGGAAAATCGCTTCCCGCGATTCTACACCTTCCCGCCCCGCCGGGGCGGGGGCCGCCGCTCGAGGGCGAGGCCGGCCTCGAGCGCCTCCCAGTCGAGGCGCAGCTCCTCCCAGGTGCTCTCCGCCAGGAGGTGGGGCGGCAGGCCGTAGGCCTTGCCCAGCACGTGGAGGACCGCCAGCAGCTCACGCCGCGCCCGGCGGAAAGGAGCCCCCGCCGGCGGGCGCCCCTCCATTCCCGGCCGCGGCGGCGGCGGCGGCGCGCTCCGCGCCGAGGGCCGAGACAGCCTCGAGCAGGGCGGCCGCGTCCTCGGAGGCGACCTCGTGGATGCTCAGCTCCCCGGGCAGGCACTGGCCGGGCTCCTTGTCGCACATCACCCCGCGCTCGGGGATGAAGCAGCGCCGGAGCACCAGGCGCATCCACTCGCGGGCGGAGTCCCCCTCTCCCGGCTCCCGCCCCCCGCGCATGGAAGAGGAGAGGAGGGCGGGGCAGTCCGCGAGGTCCAGGACGCTCGGCGGGCGCACGAAGCCCTTGAGGCCGGACGGCAGGGTGATGGGGCGGCGGTGGCGGTTGCGGTACTCGGTGAGGTCCATGGATGTCCTCTCTTGTCCCCCCGCTCCGCCTCTCCCCGATGGGGGGCGGAGGGCGGGGCGCTCGATGGGATGATGCGAAGGCGAAGGTGGGCCCGTCCCCTCCCTTCCCCCTCCCCTTGATCAAGGGGAGGGTTGGGGTGGGGTCGGGTGAAGGTTAGGTGTAGGCGATGCTCAGCTCGTCGTCCCCGGTGTTGCGGTTCATGACGAAGGGGGCCTCGTAGGTGAGGAGCCCCTCGCGGTCCCCGAAGCCCGCGTCCGAGTACTGGCACTTGGGGGCGGTGAGGGTGCAGATGTTCCCCGCCGCCGAGCCCACCACCGCCGCGAGGGCCACCTGGCTGCCCCCCTCCCAGTCGGCGAAGAGGTCCTTGGTGGCCTTGAGCACCGCCTCGGGGTCGAAGCTGCCCGAGGGCGCCCGGCCCGTCACCAGGGCGTTGATGTGGCCCCCGGGGACGTTGGCGCTCTGGCGGAGCGCCACGGTGTTGTTCAAGGCCAGGGTCAGGCGCGCGATGTCGAAGTTGAACCCGGCGAAGGAGAAGCCCGTCACCATGACCGGGGCGGGGACGGCGGCCTGGTAGGCCGAGCCCGCGACCAGGGCGGCGTCCGTCACCACGAAGTCGGCCGCCGTGAACTCCCAGTTCACCACCGGCACCCCGTCGAGCGGCAGCTCGATGGTGAAGGTCCCCATGCAGCCCAGGTACATGATCCGCAGCCCGTCGAGATACACCGTGATGCAGGCCCGGGTGAAGGTGCTCTTGTCCGAGGCGGGCTTGTAGGTGACCGAGGCGCCCCCCACGATGGTCTCGGCCAGCGCGCAGGCCTTGAAGAGGATGCCGTGGTCCGGCGGGGTCCCCGCCGTCCCCGAGCCCCGGAGCTCGGTGGTGAAGGAGAGCTTGGCCGAGCGCTTGCCCATGACCGCCGGGAAGGGGGAGAGCGAGGCGTCCTTGACCGCCCGCGCGAGCCGCTAGACGTTGAGGTCGTGGCGGAAGCTCCCGGCCCGGAAGAGCTCGGCCGCCGGGGCCGGGCGGCTGAGGAGGTAGACCGTCCCCGCCGCGGGGTTCACGGTCCAGTTCGGACTGATGGTCAGGGTGTCCGTCGTGGCGTTGAAGGCGGTGACGGTGCGCTGCTGGCCCACCCCCGTCCCCCGGATGGTCTTGAGGACCGAGCCGTTCCAAAAATTGTCGGCCTCGGTCAGGGCGGCGTCCACGAGGGTGGAGGCCGTGGCCGAGTCCGCCGCCAGCTCCTTCTCCTCGGCCGCCCCGATGGTCTGCCTGTCCCTCAACAGCGTGTCGGCCATGATCTAGCTCTCCTTTTCGGTGAGGTCGGTATTCTCCGGTTTGGAGACGCCGTGCTTCTGTAGGGGCGCACGGACTTCGGCGAGCTCAGTCGAGCCGCCGTGCGCCCCTGCGGGGGCGGACGCCGTGGCCTGTTCTTCGGATGCAGATGCTATCGGCCCCGCCAGCGAGGGGTCCTGCCCCCCCTCCTCGGCGTGGAAGGTCCCTCCCCTCCGCACCGTGGTCCCTTCGGTGATGGGTTTCATGTCCGTCTCCTCCTTTTTTGCCCCGCCCCGTCCCTTCCCCATACCCCCCCATGAACAAGGGGGGGGTGGAGGGGTTGGGGTGGGGTCAGGGGAAGGGTCATGCCCTCACGATCCGCTCGATGGCCTGCACCCGCAGCTCGGCCGCGTGGCAGAGCGCGGCCCCGAACTGGCGCCCCTCCACG
>JBBTDR010000421.1:0-1703 GCA_038042665.1 Nitrospinota bacterium | reverse complement strand
CGTGCGCATCCTGCTCCTGAACGGCCCCAACCTGAACCTCCTCGGCCAGCGCGAGCCCGAGAAGTACGGGAACGTCTCCCTGGCCCGCCTGGAGGAGGCCCTCCGCGCCCAGGCCCGGACCGTGGGGGTGGAGCTCGACTGCCTCCAGTCCAACGTCGAGGGGGAGCTGGTGGACGCCCTCCAGCGGGCGGCGGGGATGAAGCCCGCCGAGCCGGGCCGGGCCCCGGGAGGGAAGTGCGTGGCCTGCATCTTCAACCCCGGGGGATACACCCACACCAGCGTGGCGCTGCGGGACGCCGTGGCGGGCATCGGCATCCCCGTGTACGAGGTGCACGTCACCAACGTCCTCAGCCGCGAGGACTTCCGCCACCGCTCGATGATTGGTCCCGCGGCGGTGGGCTCCATCATCGGCTTCGGCCTCCAGGGCTACGCGATGGCGCTGCGCGTGGCCATCGACCGCCACGTCAAGGGCATGAAGTTCCCCCCGGAGGGGGCGGTTTGAGCGCCCGGCTGGCCCGCCTCCGCCGCGCGATGCGGGAGAAGGGAATCGCGGCCCTCGCCGTGACCGATCTGCGCAATGTCCACTACCTGACCGGTTTCACCGGCACGGCGGCGGCCTGCCTGGTGACCCCGGGGGCGGCGGTCTTCATCACGGATTTCCGCTACCGCTCCCAGGCGGCGCGCCAGGTGGGCCCGGCCTTCCGCTACGCCGAGCACCGCGGGGCCATCCTGGGCCTCTCCGAGGAAGCGAAGCGGCTCCGGCTGAAGAGGATGGCCTTCGAAGAGAGCCACCTCTCCTACGGGGACTTCCGCCGGCTGCGGAAGCTCGCCCGGGGAGTGAGGCTCTCGCCGGCCTCGGGGCTGGTGGAGGCGCTCCGGCTGCGGAAAGAGGCCCCTGAGGTCCGGCTCCTGCGCAGGGGCGCGAAGGTGAACGGGGAGGCGCTGGCCGCTACCCTGCGCGGCATCCGCCCCGGCCAGCGGGAGCGGGACATCGCCCTGGCGCTCGAGAACGCCATGCGGCGGCTGGGGGCGTCGGGGCCCTCGTTCGGCACCATCGTGGCATCGGGGCCGCGTTCGGCGCTGCCGCACGGGGTGGCCTCGGACCGGAAGGTCCGGCGCGGGGACTTGATCACCATCGACTACGGCGCGGAGGTGGAAGGTTACCACGCCGACACCACGCGGGTGGTTTCCCTCGGGCGGCCCTCGCGGAAGGGGAGGGAGATTCACGGGATCGTCCTGGAGGCGCAGCGGGCCGCCACCGAGGCGGTGCGGCCGGGGGTCTCCGGGGCGGAGGTGGACGCCGTGGCGCGCAAGATCATCGAGCGGGCGGGCTACGCCAAGGCCTTCGGGCACGGGACGGGCCACGGGGTGGGGCTCGAGATCCACGAGGGGCCCCGCCTGGCGCCGGGCGTGCGCGAGGTGCTCGAGCCGGGCATGGTGGTGACGGTCGAGCCGGGCATCTACCTGCCCGGCTGGGGCGGGGTGCGCATCGAGGACATGGTGCTCGTCACCGCGAAGGGGAAAGAGGTGCTCACGCGGGCCATCCCCAAGGAGCTGGTGATCCTGTAAATGACGCGTCAGGGAGGTTGACCGGGGTATGCCTTCGACGAACGAGTTCCGGAACGGGCTCAAGGTGGAGCTGGAGGGCGAGCCCTTCGTGATCGTGGAGTTCCAGCACGTGAAGCCCGGCAAGGGCGGGGCCT
>JBBTDR010000420.1:0-6987 GCA_038042665.1 Nitrospinota bacterium | reverse complement strand
GAGGGATGGAGACGCGGCGGAACGGTGTCAAAAAATGGGTATCGCCAATCAGGCCCGCGCGGCATATACTTGCTAGGAGTCCGATTTCATTTTTGCCATGGGGAGGAATGCTATGGGTTCTATCCGTGCGTGGTGGAAGGCCGTTGCCGTTGTCATCGTGATGGGCGTGCTGGGCGGGTGCGCGCTGATCCACTCCGAGATCGGCACCGCCCTGGGCGAGAAGCAATCATTCAAGGAATGGTCCACCTGGGACTACCCCGGGAACGAGACGGGCAACCGCAACGCCTACGAGGGAAAGAAGTAATCTCCAAAGAAACGCCGCAGCCCCGGCCGCGAGGCCGGGGCTGATTTTTTCCCGCTCCGTCATCCCGACTCAGCCCGGCTGGACGGGCCGCTCGCCCGGGCCGGCGCCCGCCGGGGGGGCGCCCCGCTCCCCGGCGTGGGCGAGGCGCACGAGGCCGGGCAGGCGCTCCGCGAGAATCTCCTCGGCCTCCTCCACCACCCGCCGCACCACCTCCGCCGCCGGCAGGATGGCGTGGATGAGCCCCGCGTCCTGGCCGATCAGGAGCGAGGCCTCCTGGGCGTCGCCCCGCTGGCGCGCCTCCTGGAGGGCGGCGGCGGCCTCGGCCCGCCGCTGGCGAAGCTCCCACTCCCGCCCCGCCCAGCGCTCGATGAAGCGGTTGCGCCAGGCCCGCGCCATGGCGCCCGGCCACACCTGGCCCGCGGCGATGTCGGGGATCTCGGTGAGCAGCGTGTCGTGGCCGTCGCTGCGGACGATGGCCTCCTTGAAGGACTGCGGGAGGGGGGACTCCTCGGTGGCGAGGAAGCGCGTCCCCATGAGGGCCCCCTGGGCCCCCAGGCACAGCGCGGCGGCGAGCCCGCGCCCGTCGGCGATCCCCCCGGCCGCGAGGACGGGGATGGGAGAGACGGCGTCCACTACCATGGGCAGGAGCGCCAGCGCCCCCATCCAGCCCACGTGGCCGCCGCCCTCGCTCCCCTGGGCCACGATGACGTCCGCCCCCGCCTCGGCGGCCCGCCGGGCCTCGTCCACCCGGCCCGCCATGAACATCACCTTGCAGCCCGCCGCGCGGGCGCGGTCGAAGTAGGGCTTGAGGGGCTGCTCGGGCCGCGCCCAGGCGAAGGCCATGACGGCGGGCCGCTCCGCGAGCCCGGCGGCGAAGCCCTCCTCCTGAAGGCGGAAGATGAGGTAGTTCAGGGCGAAGGGCCTCCCGGTCAGCTCCCGGACGCCGGCGCAGGAGGCCCGCACCTCCTGGGCGCTCATCGGGGTGGCCCCGATGGTGCCGAGGCCCCCCGCCTCCGAGACCGCCGCCGTCAGCTTCGCCGAGCTGGCCGAGGCCATCCCCCCCAGGAAGACCGGATGCGCGATGCCCAGCAGGCCGCAGACGGGTGTGTGGATCATCTCAAACCCTCCGAGGGGAATGAAGGATGCCCATGCGCCGGATGGAGGGGCCATTATACCTCTCCCGCCCCGCTGGGAAAAACGCCCCCGCCCGGGGGCGGTGCCCGAATTTGGGTGGATTCGTCCTGTCATGCCGCGGGGGCGTTCAATTGAACGCCCCTACCGGGGGCAGGCTCCGCGAAGCATCTCGGTTTTTGGATCAGGCGAGGCCGGCACCGGGATTCTTCGGCCCCTTGGGCTTGGAACGACAACCGAAGAACGCGCAACGCGCGCAGGGGCGCGCGGACTTCGGCGAGCTCAGTCGAGCCGCCGTGCGCCCCTGCATTTTCCGGAAACGCGAAGGGTTCGGAATGACAACCCCTCACACAGGCGCCAATTTCGAAAAGTCACTTGGGGGACACGACGCTAGCCGTCCTCGGAGGATTCCTCCGCGTCCTCTTCCCGGGGCTCCCTTCCGAGCCAGCGGTCCTTCCCGATCACCGCCCCTCCCGCCGCCACGGCGACCCACGCCAGGGGGACCGCGCAGGCGTTGCAGATGGGCCCGCTCATCGAGGTGCAGGCCTCGAAGACGTGCTCGTGAAAGACGCGCCCGCACTTGGGGCAGCGCCACACCATCTCGATGGACCCGGCGTCCCTGGCCATGCGCGCCTCCTTCCCCCGCCGCCCACGCGGGGCGCACTTCCCCTCCTTATCCGAAGCAAAGCACATGCCGCCCGCCGCCGGCCCGGAAACCCGGGGGAGGCGGGATTCAGGACCGGAATCCAGGCCTTTTGAAAACCACCCCGCGCCCATGCATTCCGGACCTCTCCCCCGTGGCGCAGGATGCCCCACCCTCCGCGCCATCTTTGTCAATTTTCGCCCCCGAGGAAGCGCGGCGGGGCGCCGGGCGCCGGGCCGGCGCCGGGAACCGGCTGGAATTCCAGGCGCAATTTCCGCGGGCGGGAGGCCGCGCCGGAGAGGGCCGCGGCACCGGGTTTGCTCTGGGATGGGGAGGGGAGGAGAAGTGCGCCGCCTGGCGGGAGGGAGATTCCATGCGCCCCGTCACCACGGCCGCGCTCCACCGCGTGGCCTCCGCCCCGCGGCCCGTCCCCTCCGCCGGGGGAAACACCTGGGCCATCCTCCTCGCGGGGGGCGAGGGGAAGCGGCTCTCCGGCCTGGTCGAGCGGATCCATCCCGACCACCGCCCCAAGCAGTACGCCACCATCATCGGCACCCGCTCCATGCTCCAGCACACCTACGCCCGCGCCCTGGCCCACGCCGCGCCCGGACGGGTCCTGGCCGTCATCACCGAGGGGCAGGAGCGCTGGGCGCTCAGCCAGCTGCCGGAGCTGCCCGCGCGGAACTTCCTCATCCAGCCGCGCGGGCTCGACACGGGGCCCGCCGTCCTCTTCGCCCTCGCCCACATCCTGGAGCGGGAGCCGGACGCCCTCGCCCTGCTCCTCCCCTGCGACCACTTCATCTTCCCCGAGCCGGACCTGAGGCGGCCGATCGCCGAGGCCCTCGCCGCGATCCGGGAGACGGAGACCGGGGCCGCCGTCCTCCTCGCCGCCCGCCCCACGGGCCCCCGCTGCGACGTGGGGTGGATCCTCCCGGGCGAGACGGTGCGGAAGACCCCCTCCCTCCTGAAGCGCGTCCTGTGCTTCATCGAGAAGCCCCCGCGCGAGGTGGCCGAGTCCCTCCTCGCCGAGGGCGCCCTGTGGAACACCTTCATCATGGCCGGCCGGGCGCGCGGCCTGCACCGGCTGATCGAGAAGCGCCGCCCGGAGGCGGCCGAGCGCATGGCCCGCTACCTCGCGCTCCGCCGGGAGGACGCCTGGAGGCGGGAGCTGGACCAGGCCTACGGAAAAATCACCCCCTTCAACCTCTCCAGCCAGGTGCTCGCGCGGGAGCCGGAGGCCCTCCTCGTGGCGCCGCTCGGCGCCGTCGAGTGGAACGACTGGGGCACCCCCGAGGGAATCCAGGAGACCCTGGCCTCCCTCGGCTGGAGCCACCGCTCCGCCGTCCATCCCCCGGAGCCCTTCCACGCCGCCGCGGGGGAATGCAGCGTCCCGCCCTGCATGGCAACGGCGGGGGCGCCGGAAGAGGAGGCATCGCCATGAAAATCCTCATCGCCGCAATCGCCGCTCTCTTCGCCACGCTGTTCCTGGCCGCCACCCCGGCCTCGGCGGCGGAGATGAAGGGCGCGCTCGAGAAGCTCCAATACCTCTCCACCGGGGTGAGCCTCGAGGCGCGCCAGGCGGGGCTCCCGGCCGGCTATCAGGCCAAGCTCGTCTTCGCCAACCCGAAGGGGGAGCTCTACGCCGGCGTGTGGGTGGCGATCACCCAGAAGGGGCGGAAGCGGACGATCCACAGCGAGGGCCCCTGGCTCCTCCTGAAGGGCGAGCCCGGCGAGTACATGGTGCGCGCCTCGGCGGGCGAGGCCACGGGCGCGCTGAAGATCCACCTGCCCGCCAAGGGGATGGGGACCTACGTCATCCACCTGAAGGAGCCCAAGAAGGCCCCCCTGCGCAACTGAGGCCCACAGCCCCCCCGCGGGGCGTCCCCCGGCGGGGGGGGGACCGCCGGGCGAGGGAGAAACCGGCCATGACCAGAGAGCACCGCATCGGAAGGATCACCCACTACTACAACAAGCTGGGCGTCGCCACGCTCGATCTGGAGGAGCCGCTCAAGGTGGGCGACCGGATTCACGTCGAGGGGCGGACCACGGACCTCGGGCAGCCGGTCGAATCGATCGAGATCGAGCACCGGAGCGTCCCGAAGGCCTTCCCGGGCGACAGCGCCGCGGTCAAGGTGGCGGGCCGGGTGAGGCCGGGCGACACCGTCCTGCTCGAAGAAGAAGAGGATGAGGACGCGGAGTGGCTGGAGGAGGACATCGCCTGGTAACGCGGCCGCTCCATCGAGGCGCGCGGCCGCGCCACCGCCCTGAGGAGGAATGACGCCATGCGGATATTCGAGCCCAAGAAAATCCTCGTGCCCATCGATTTCTCGGAGGTCAGCTTCGGGGTCCTTCAAGCGGGCGTGGACATCGGCCGGAAGTGGGACGCCGAGGTCATGGCGCTGCACGTGGCGAGGGAGTCCGATCACATCCCCCAGGGCGTGCCCAGCGTTCCCGCCTACCCTTACGCCAGCCTGGCGATGAGCCCCCTCGCGAAGTTCCGGGAGGACGCGCGGTCGCGGCTGGAGGCCCAGCTCGAAACCATGCTGAAGCAGGCCGGCGCGGGGCCGAGGGGCCGGTTCCTCGTCCTCTGGGGCGACCCCGCGAGGGACATCGTGCAGATGGCCGGGAGCGAGAACTTCGACCTCATCGTGATGGCCACCCACGGCCGCCGGGGGCTGAACCGGATGTTCCTGGGCAGCGTCACCGAGGAGGTGATCCGCCGCGCCCCGTGCCCCGTCTTCTCCATCCGCATCAAGGGCCAGGGGGAGCTCCAGGTGAAGGCCGAGGCGGCGGCGGAAACCACAGCCACCCCATCGGCGTGAAGTCTCACCCGGCGGTTCACGGGCCAAGCGCGCGCACCCGGCCCACCCGCCGCCACCGGGTCCGGCGCCATTGGCAGGGGCGGCCCGCCGTTCGCCCCTGCCGATTGGCGGACACACGGCGCGATCGGGAATCCGCCGGGGCGTTTCATGGAACGCCCCGGCAAAGGATCGTCCACCTGCCCCCTGCCCTCCAAACGAAAGCCGCCACCCCCCCCATCCCCCCCTTGATTAAGGGGGGGCGAGGGGGAGCGGCCTCCTCACCGGTTGTTTTTGCTTTATTTTCAGGCACTTTTCCTAAATCAGGCGCTTTCTGTCAAAAAAGATTGCCGGAAAAACCGGACAGGTATATCTTCTATTCGGGCAAGCTTCCCATCGGCTGGCTGCCCAGACCGATCCACTGAAAACGGCTTGGGAGGAGAGTGAATGGCCAAGAAAGGCGCCCGAGGAATTCCCCCGAAATCCCGGGGCGGCGGAAAGCCGGCCGGGGGGATGCGGCTGGCGGTCGGCCTCCTCGCCGTCCTGGGGGTGGCCGCGGGCATTTTCTACTGGAAGGCGCC
Source organism: Nitrospinota bacterium (assembly GCA_038042665.1). Lineage (GTDB taxonomy): Bacteria > UBA8248 > UBA8248 > UBA8248 > UBA8248 > 2-12-FULL-69-37. The sequence goes on along the minus strand of JBBTDR010000420.1, from coordinate 1,530 downwards.
CGCCCCGGATCAGACGGCGGTGAAGGCCCGCGTCCCGGGCGGGGAGCGCAGGCCCACCCTCGCCCCCGTCCTCTTCACCGGGGTGGTGGCCCAGGCCTACCAGGTGGCCCGGGAGATCCCCCAGATCCTCGACCAGCTCTACTGCTGGTGCAAGTGCATCGAGAACTCCGGCCACAAGAGCAACCTCTCCTGCTTCGTGGACAGCCACGGGGCGGGGTGAAGCGTGTGCGTCGAAACGGCGCTGTTAGCGTCGGAGATGACCCGGCAGGGCAAGACGATCCCCCAGATCCAGGCGCAGCTCGACCGCCGCTACGCCAACTAGCGGGCGCATCCGTAGGGGCGGCCCCCCGTGGCCGCCCAGGGCAGGCACGGTGGGCGGACATTGTCCGCCCTGCCCCTACACCCCTCTCCCAGAAGGAGAGGGTGCGGAACAGGACCCCGGAGCCAACGCCATCGCCAGCGGAGCGGAGGGACCGATGAGGGCGCTCGCGACCCGCTGGGCAGGCGCGCTCGTGGGCGCCCTCATCGCCCTCTCCCCCCTCTTGGCCCCCACTCCCGCCCCCGGCCACGGCACCGTCTCCCATCTCCCCGGGGACAGCGACTTCGGGGCGGTGGCCGGGCGCTACCAGTTCCTCATCGAGAACAAGGACGAGATCGTCCCCACGGACGGGCCCCTCTACCTCGTCCTGCGGGTGGTGGACCTCGAGAAGGGCACCCCCCTCGCGGGCGCCCGGGTGCTGGCCGCCCCGCGCATCCCCCAGGGCTTCCGCGAGCTCCCCCCCCGGCCGGAGGGCGCCGGCTCCTCCTCCCACGGCCAGGGCAGCCACGCCCCGGAGCCCGCCCCGGGGCCCCCGCCCGGGAGCTTCCTCGCCTGGGGGCCGGACGGCCGGCCCGACCTGCGCGGCTTCGAGCCCGCGCCCGAGGGCGCGGAGCCGGGCCACTACCTCGTGAGCTTCCGCCCCACCCTCACCGGCCCCCACCTCCTCCAGGTGGCCCTCCTCGCGCCGGGCAAGGGGGCCGAGCCCGAGGTGGTCCTCACCCAGCTCCCCTTCCAGGTGAAGGCCCCGGCGGGGCCGAACCTGCGCCTGTGGGCCTCGCTCGGGGCCGCGCTGGTGAGCTTCGTCCTCGCGGGCTACGCCCTGCGGGCGCGCCACCTGCGGCCCCCCCTCGAGACCGGGCCCTTCAACCTCCTCGGCCTCCCCTGGCTCGCGCGCCTCCTGCGGAGCCCGTGGTACCAGCCCCTCCTCCAGGCGCCCTTCCTCCTGGGCTTCGCCCTCATCATCTGGCTCGGGCTGGTGGACACCCCGGAGTCCTCCCGCAACCTCTCGACGCTGCTGATGTGGACGCTCTGGTGGGCGGGGGTGATCTTCACCTTCGTCCTGGCGGGGCGCCTCTGGTGCGTGATGTGCCCCATCGGGGCCCTGACCGAGTGGACGAACCGCGTGCGCGGCGCGGAGCGCCCGCTCCCCCGCCAACTCCGGACGCTGTGGCCCGCGCCGGCGCTCTTCTTCCTCCGCACCTGGGCGGACG
>JBBTDR010000419.1:0-4445 GCA_038042665.1 Nitrospinota bacterium | reverse complement strand
CCTTCCTCGCGCAGCTGGTTCACCACCCGCCTCGCGTCATCTTCCGCCGCATAGCCCCGCAGCCAGCCTTGGGCGAGGCTCGGATCCCCGTTCCAGCGGTAGCTCACCAGGGGCGCGCGCGGGCCGGCCCCGCGCAGCCGCGCGGCCAGGCGGTCGGTGTCGGCCGGGGGGAGCCCTCCCACCACGATGGACCAGCGGGAGCCGGTTTCGTCGGGCACTTCGATCGGGGTGATCTGAACGGGGGCCACCCCCTTGTTCACCATGTCGAGTTTCTGGGCCGCGCCGCGCGAGAGGTCGATGACGCGCCCGTCCACGTAGGGCCCCCGGTCGTTGACGCGGACCTCGACCTCGCGGCCGTTGTCGGTCCGCTGGACCTTGACGTGGGAGTTGAAGGGGAGGGTCCGGTGGGCGGCGGTCAGGGCGTTCATGTCGTAGATCTCGCCGTTGGCCGTCGGCTTGCCGTGGTACTGGTGGCCGTACCAGGAGGCGGCGCCCTTCATCTCGTCCCGCGGGAGCGGGGAGGGCGAGAGGGCGGGCCTGGCGGCGCAGCCGCCGAGGATGATAATGATGAGGACGGCCAGGAGCGGAGCGGTGGCGCGGTCCCGCCGCCCGGCGGCGGCCGGCAGAGCTGAGGGCTGCATGGTTTCCCGGTTCCCCTCGGGCGGAGGGAAGTGGGCGGGCGCTAGTCGACGAAGGGCACGGCCAGCCGGATGAAGCGGGTGAGCATCTGGTGGTCGAAGTGCCCCTTGCTGTCCTGCATGATGGTGAAGGCGGCCATCTTGGAGAGCGCCTCCTTGTAGGAGCGGCGCGTGGTCAGGGCGTCATAGACGTCGGCGATGGCGCAGAGCTTGCCGTAGCGGCCGATCTCGGTGTCCTTCAGGCCCTTGGGGTAGCCGCTCCCGTCGCATTTCTCGTGGTGCTGGAGGACGATCTGGGTCACCTCGTCGGTGAGCTTCCCGGTGGCCTGGGTGAGGAGATCGTAGCCGATGAGGGGGTGGCTCTTGATGGTCGCCCATTCGTTCTCGTCGAGCTTCCCTTTCTTGTTGAGGATGTCGGGGCTGATGTCCTTCTTGCCGATGTCGTGGAGCAGGTAGCCCAGGCCCAGCTCATCGAGGAACTTGGTGTTGTCCCCGCCGATGACCGCGCGCGTCAGGAGCATGGCGTAGATGTAGACGTGCACGGAGTGGGTGTAGGTGTAGTAGTCGTGGATGGTGAGCTGGAAGAAGCTCTCGATGGCCTTCGGCTCCTCCATCAGTTTGTTGAGGGTGATGACGGTCTCTTTGGCGGTTTCGACGCCCGCCGCGCTGAAATCCTGGAAGATCTCCTGGGTCTTGCGGGCCACCGAGCCGTAGGCCACCGCCGCCTTGGCCTCGGTGGCGAGGGGGGTCTGGAGGATGTTCGTGAGGTTGGCGTCCACGAGGGATTGCCAGTTCACCTGGGCGTCCCGGTCGTAGTAGAGCCGGTCCGACGTCTGGCGGATATCGTTGTAGCTCTCAGGGGAGAGGGCCTGCTGGCTCCGGAAGAGGAGGGAGAGGTCCTTCTCCTTGAGCATGTAGAGGTCGACCGGCGCCGGGGTCCCCCACGGAAGGTTGGGCAGCGCCACCGGCCGGAGCCGGACGCGCTTCTTTGCGGAGTCCCCCTCTCCGCCCTCGCTGACGCGAAGGCGCTCCTGGGGACCGCCCTGATCTTGTGGGCCGGAAGCCAATCGACTCCCTCCAAGTCCTCACCGCGGCGGACCAGCCTCTCAACGGGCGGCAATCACCCACTTAAACTACCAATTTCCCGGGCCGAAGGGAACAGCCCGGATGGCGGGACAGCCTGGCCGGAGTCCGATGAAGCGGGGGATTTTCGGCCCGGGGGCGTTTGATTAGCGGTATTTTGCGAAAATTTCGCCGATGGAGGCCCCCGCCTCGAGCTCCCGGGTCATTTTCTCTTCGAGTTGGGCCAGCTCCTCGGTCTTGGCCAGCACCTCGTCGAAGCGCTCCCGGGGGACGACCACCACGCCGTTGATGTCCCCCAGGACGATGTCCCCCTGCCGGACGGTCACCCCGCCGCAGGGGATGGGGAGCCCCACCGAGGAGGGCGCCGTGTAGCCCCCGCTCCCGTGGACCGACACCCCCCGGGCGAAGACGGGATAGCCCATGGCCCGGTGCTCCTCGATGTCGCGGGTGCGGCCGTCCACCACCGTGCCCGCCAGGCCCATGGCGCGGGCCCGGGTGCTCATGAGCCCTCCCCAGTTGGCGGTGGTCACGCCGGGGGGGCAGGAGATCACCATGACGCTCCCCCTCGCCGCCGCGTCCACGTGGTGGAGGGGGAGCTTGTCCACCGGCGCCCCGCCCGCGGGCACCATCAGCACGGTGTGGGCGGGCCCGGCCACCCGGGCGAGGCCCGCCGGCGAGAGCATGATGATGTCGGGCATGTGCCCCTTGATCTTGAGCTTGTCGAAGGCGTCCGCCACTTGGCAGGTGGAGAGGGCCAGGAGCCGCTCCAGACGCTTGTCGCTCATGTCCGTTCCTCGGCGCGGGTGGAGGGGAGGCGGGGGGGACAGCGCCCCGGCCGAACCGTGCGTCCGACTGGCCCCTAAGATGCGTGGGAGCGCGGGGCCGGTCAAGCCGGGGAGAAGCCGGGCGTTTCTGGGCGTGGCGCCTCACCCGGTCGTTCACGGGGCGGAAGCCCGGCGGGGGAGGGGGGCCGGCGGCACAGAATGCCCCTCCGCAGACTTTAGCCCACGGCGCGAACGGCGTGTTTGGATTCCACCTCATGGGCCTCTAGCGGCTTGCCTGGAGCCCCGCCCGGGCGGGATAATGGCGGGGCCTCACCGGTTCCGGTGCGTATGACATCCAGGGGTTCCGCGCGCCCGCGGGGAGGGCGCGCCCATGCCTTTTCCCGGCCACAGGGAGACCGAAGCGACATGAGCGAATATCCGAAGAGCGAGATCCGGGACGGGATGCGGATTGACTGGGACGTTCCGATCCAGATGGACGACGGCCTCGTCCTGCGCGCCGACGTCTACCGCCCCATCCAGGGGGGCAAGCACCCCGTCATCATGACCTACGGGCCCTACGGCAAGTGGCTCCACTTCGAGGACCTCTACACCGACCAGTGGGTCCGCATGGCGGAGGAACACCCGGACGTGCCCTCGGGCTCCACCAACAAGTACCAGAACTGGGAGGTGGTGGACCCCGAGAAGTGGGTGCCGGACGGCTACGCGGTCGTGCGGGTGGACTCGCGCGGGGCGGGGCGCTCGCCGGGCCTGATCGACATCTGGTCGGTCCGCGAGACGAAGGACTTCCACGACTGCATCGAGTGGGCGGCCCGCCAGCCCTGGAGCAGCGGCAAGGTCGGCCTCAACGGCATCTCCTACTACGCCATGAACCAGTGGCAGGTGGCGGCCCTCCAGCCCCCCCACCTCGCCGCCATCTGCATCTGGGAGGGCGCGGCGGACTACTACCGCGACCTGAGCCACCACGGGGGCATCCTGACCACCTTCGGGCGCACCTGGTTCCCCTCCCAGGTCATCCGGGTCCAGCACGGCAAGGGCGCCCGCGGCTGGCGCAGCCGCATGAACGGCGACTGGGTGTCCGGCCCGGCCGAGCTCACCGAGGAGGAGCTGGGCGCCAACCGCCGGGACTTCTACCCCGACTGCGTGAACAGCCCCCTCGCCACGGACGCCTACTGGACCTCCCGCATGCCCGACTGGTCGAAGGTCAAGGTGCCCCTCTTCTCGGCGGGCAACTGGGGGGGCACGGGGCTCCACCCGAGGGGCAACATCGAGGGCTTCGTGCGGGCCGCCTCCCGGCAGAAGTGGCTCGAGATGCACGGCATCGAGCACTGGACCCACTTCTACACCGACTACGGCGTCGCCCTCCAGAAGAAGTTCTTCGGCCACTTCCTCAAGGGCGAGAAGACGGGCTGGGACAAGCAGCCCAAGGTGGTGCTCCAGGTGCGCCACCCGGGGGAGAGGTTCGTCGAGCGGAACGAGAGCGAATGGCCCCTCAAGCGCACCAAGTGGACCAAGTTCTACCTCAGCCCCGCCGACGCGGGCCTGAACGCCAAGAGCGGCGCGGCGGGCAAAGTCTCCTACGGCGGCCTGGGCGAGGGCGTCACCTTCATGACGCCCCCCCTGAAGGCCGACACCGAGATCACCGGGCCCGGCGCCGCCAAGCTCTTCGTCTCCTCCTCGACCTCCGACGCGGACCTCTTCCTCATCCTGCGGGTGTTCGACCCGAACATGAAGGAGATCACCTTCCAGGGGGCGCTCGATCCGCACACCCCCATCGCCCAGGGCTGGCTCCGGGCCTCCCACCGCAAGCTCGACAAGAAGCTCTCGCTCCCCTACCGGCCCTACCACGCCCACGACGAGAAGCAGCCCTTGAAGCCGGGCCAGGTGTACGAGCTCGACATCGAGGTGTGGCCCACCTGCATCGCGGTGCCCGCCGGCCACC
>JBBTDR010000418.1:0-1847 GCA_038042665.1 Nitrospinota bacterium | reverse complement strand
CGAGGAGTGGGAGAAGCGGTTTAAATAGGCGGGCGCGACCCGTCACGGCTTTTTTCGAGAAACCGCGGGGCGGCCCTCGCCGAGGGCCGCCCCGTTGTTGTGTGGTGAAGGATTCCCGCCCGCCCCCCTCACCGCTCCCGCATGCGCGGGTCCAGAACAGCCCGCAGCCAGTCCCCGATGAGGTTAGCGCCGAGGACGGTGAGCATGATGGCGAGGCCGGGGAAGATGACGATCCACCACGAGACGAACACATAGGACCGCCCTTCGCTCAGCATCCCGCCCCAGGTGGGGATCGGCGGCGGCACTCCCAACCCGAGAAAGCTGAGGCCCGATTCGATGACGATCATCCGCCCCAGGTAGAGGGAGCCGACCACGATGACGGGCGCCAGGACGTTGGGGAGAATGTGGCGGAAGGAGATGCGCAGGTCCTCCCCCCCGATGGCGCGCGCCGCCGTCACGTACTCCTGCTCCCGCAGCGTGAGGACGTAGCCCCGCACGATCCGCGCGTAGATGGTCCACTGGCGCAGCGAGATCAGCAAGATGATGAGGCCGAGGCTCGGCCCCACGATGGTGATGGCGGCCAGGGCCAGCAAGATGAAGGGAAAAGAGAGGACGAAGTCCACCAGCCGCATCAGCACATAATCCACGGACCCTCCGTAGTAGCCGGCCAGTAGGCCGAGCAGAAGGCCGATCCCGCCCGAGATCACCACCACGGAGAAACCCACGACGAGCGAGACACGGGCCCCGTATATGAGCCGGCTGAGCACGTCCCGCCCCAGATGGTCGGTGCCGAGAATGAACACCCTTCCGTTCTCCCTGAACATGGGGGGTTTCATCACCCGGATCAGCGACTGCTGGTATGGGCTCATCGGCGAGATCACAGGAGCCAATAGAGCCGCAAGCGCCACGAGGGCGAGGAGCACCGCCCCCAGCAGCGCCGACTTGCGCCTCCAGAAGGAGCGGCGGAGCTGCGCCAGGAGACCCTGGCCCGGCGCGGGTTCACGCGCTTCTAGCGAAAGCTCCGCCGCCATCTCTCAGTACCGGATCCGGGGATCGACGAAGGTATAGATGACGTCCACGAGCAAGTTGATGACCACAAAGGCGGAGGCGAGAAGAAACACCGCCGCCTGGACAATCGGGAAATCACGCTGGCTCACGGCCTGAACCGTCAGACGACCCACCCCGGGCCACGCGAACACCGTCTCGGTGATGACCGTCCCCCCCAGCGTCAGGGCCAGATCCAGCCCCAGCACCGTGATGATGGGGATGGAGGCATTCTTAAGCCCGTGGCGGAACACCACCGCCATTTCAGGCACCCCTTTCGCGCGGGCCGTCAAGATGTAGTCCTGGCGCAGCACCTCCAGCATCTCCGAGCGCATCAGCCGGGCCAGGCGGGCGGTGTGGAAGGCCGCCGCGGTCAGGGTGGGCATGACAAGCTGGCTGAGGTCCCCGCGGCCGAACGGAGGCAGCACCCCGAGTTGGACCGAGAACGCCAGGATCAGCATCAGCCCAAGCCAGAAATCCGGGACGGCCTGGCCGAGCACCGTCCCGATCATGAGGCCCTGGTCGTAGACCGTGTTTTCCTTCAAGGCGGCGATGCATCCCAGCGGGAGGCCTACCACGATGGAGAAGAGGAAAGCCGAAACCGCCAGCTCCACGGTGGCCGGCATGTGTTCGAGCACGACCTTGAGGGCCGGCTCCCTGTGCTCGAAGGATTCCCCGAAGTCGCCGCGAAGGACCCGGCCAAAGAAGAGCGCGTACTGGGTGAAGAGGGGCTTGTCGAGGCCCATCTGCTGGCGCAGGCGGGCCACGTCCTCCTCGCTGGCGGTATCCGGCACCATGAGCCG
>JBBTDR010000417.1:0-4340 GCA_038042665.1 Nitrospinota bacterium | reverse complement strand
GCACACCATCTTCGGCCTGCCCTTCGTCCTCATGGGAGGAGTGGTGGCGGCCGGGGGGGTGCCCCCCGCGCGGGCGCTCTTCTGGATGGTGCTGGCGGCGGTGGGCGCCCGGAACTTCGCCATGACCCTCAACCGCTTCGCCGACCGCGACATCGACCCCAGGAACCCGCGCACCCGGGACCGCGCCGAGTTCCAGGGCCTCCTGCGCTCGGGGCGGGTGTGGGCCCTGATGCTGGCCTTCCTGGGGCTCTTCCTCCTTTCGGCCTGGATGCTCAACCGGCTGGCCTTCCAGCTCTCCTTCGTGGTGGCCGCGGCGACCGTCTTCTACAGCTACTCCAAGCGCTTCACCTCCTGGACCCACCTCTTCCTGGGCTTCGTCCTGGGCTGCGCCCCGGCGGGGGCCTGGGTGGCGGTGCGGGGGGAGCTGGGCTGGGCGCCCGTCCTCCTCTTCGCCGGGGTGACGCTGTGGGTGGGGGGCTTCGACATCATCTACGCCTGCCTGGACGTGGACTTCGACCGGGAGGAGGAGCTCCACTCCCTGCCCCGCCGCCTGGGCATGGGCCCCGCCCTCGCGATCTCGGCCCTGGCCCACGCGGGGACGGTGGCCTGCTTCGCGGCGGCGGGGTGGCTGCTCGGCCTGAAGGCGCTCTACTGGCTGGGGCTGGCGGGAGGGGCGGGGCTGCTTTTCTGGGAGCACTGGATCGTCCGCCCGGGGGACCTCCGCCGGGTGAACCTCTCATTTTTCAACCTGAACGCATGGGTGTCCGTCATCGTCTCGGCGGGAGCCATCCTGGACGTCTTCCTCCCGGTGGGCTGACGTGGCCGCGCGGATCGAGCGCAGGGCGGTCCAGGCGATGTTTGGGGACATCGCCCCGACCTACGACCTCCTGAACCGCCTCCTGAGCCTGGGGATCGACCAGGGCTGGCGGCGGGCGGGGGTGCGTCTTCTCCTCCTGGATGCCTTGCGGGGGGAGGGGCGCTTCCTCGACCTCGCCACCGGCACCGCCGATGTCGCTCTTGAAATCCGCCGCCAGCTCGGCCCCCGGGCGCGGGTGGCGGGGGCGGACTTCGCCTTCCCCATGCTCCTCCGGGCCAGGGAGAAGGCCGCGCGGCGGCGGGCGGGGCTCGACCTCCTCCAGGCCGACGCCCTGGCGCTCCCCTTCCCATCCGGCGCCTTCGACGGCGTCATCATCGCCTTCGGCCTGCGGAACCTGGAGGACCGCGCGGCCGGCCTCGCCGAGATGGCCCGCGTCCTGCGCCCGGGCGGGAGGCTCGTCATCCTGGAGTTCGGGAAGCCGGCGGGGCTCTTCGGGATGGTATTCCGGTTCTACTTCCGCTGGCTCCTCCCGGCGGTGGGACGGCTCGTCTCGGGTCACCCCACGGCCTACCGCTACTTGCCCGAGACGGTGGGGGAGTTCCCGCCCGCCGGGGCGCTCTCGGCCATGATGCGCGAGGCGGGCCTTGGCCATGTGGCGGTCCGGCCCCTCACGGGAGGCATCGTGGAGCTTCACACGGGCGTCCGGTTGGAGAGGGCGGCGGGATGAATGCGCCCGCGGGCCTGCCCCTGGCCGTGGTGGGGGCCCACCTGAGCGGCCAGCCGCTGAACGGGGAGCTCACCCGGCTCGGGGCGCGCCTCCTGCGCCCCTGCCGGACGGCGCCCTGCTACCGCCTCTTCGCCCTGCCCGGCGGGCCGCCCTTCAGGCCGGGGCTGCTGCGGGTGGGGGAGGGGGAGGGCGCCGCGGTCGAGGTGGAGGCGTGGGAGGTGCCCCTCGCCGGCTTCGGGGCGTTCATGGAGGGGGTGAAGCCCCCCCTCGCCATCGGCACCCTGCGGCTCGAGGACGGCTCGGAGATGAAGGGCTTCGTCTGCGAGCCCTACGGGATCGAGGGCGCCGAGGACATCACCCGCTTCGGGGGGTGGAGGGCCTACCTGCGGTCGAAGGGATAGCGCTTCAGCGCGAGGCGGCGAGGAGCCGCTCGCGGGCGAGGAGGGGCAGGTCCTCCGGGTAGCGGAGGCGCTCCGCGTCCTCGGGCAGGCCCGCCTCCCCGGCGCGGACCGAGAGGGCGAGCCCGCTCTCGAGCTTCAGGGGCTCCCCCGCCAGCCGGTCCAGGATCTTCCGCTGGCACACCCGGGCGCTTGCCCGCCCGGTGCTCGGCGTCACGAGCAGGAACTCCCGCTCCGCCCACCGGCCCAGGATGTCCCCCTCCCGCACCCCCAGCAGGAGGAACCGCCCGAGGGCGTTGACGGCCTTGGCGGGCGGCCGTCCGGCTTCCTCCAGGCCCCGCCACCAGGAGGCCCGGAAGAGCACGCACCCGAGCGGCGCGCCGTAGCGCCGCGCGCGGGCGAAGGCCTCGGTCAGGAAGTGGACGAGGTAGAGGCGGTTGTAGAGGCCGCTCTCCTCGTCGATCAGGTTCACCCAGGCAGCAGGCGTCTCGCAGTCCATCTCTTCCCCCACCGCCGGCCCGCGGGGCCGATCGAGCTTTCGGCGGGCGCGGGCCGGCGGGGAGGAGCAGTTGCAATCCGTATGCCTGGAAAATCCCTGGCGGAGAGGCGGTTTCGGTCGGAAGAAACCGGGAAAGTTGCCAAATTGTCTGGAAAAAATTTCCAGGCGTCGGAAATTTGACTGGCCGGGCCGGGCGTCAAGGAACGGGCGCGGAGGGGCGTCAGGCGCCCGCGGAGGGGCGCAGGGGCGGCTTCGCACGGTAGGGGTAGTCCATCTGGTGGGCGATCTTGTCCCGGGCCTCGGCGCCCGCGAGCCGCTCGCAGAGGTAGAGCCCCAGGTCGATCGAGGTGGAGACCCCGCCCCCCGTGATGACGTCCCCCTCGTCCACCAGCCGCTCCCGGGTGGTCTTGGGGGTGTACTCCGCGAGGAGTTCGTAGGCGGTGGGGTGGGTGGTGGCGGTCTTGCCCTCGAGGAAGCCCGCCGCCCCGAGGAGGAGGGAGCCCGTGCAGACCGAGACCTTGAGGGGGCAGGACCTCGCCGTGCGGAGCCAGGCGATGAAGTCCTTGTCGTTGCGGAGGGCGCGGCTGCCCATCCCGCCGGGAAGGAAGATGAGGTCGAAGCCCTCCAGCGAGGCGGGGACCGCGTCCGCCTGGAGGCGGAGGCCCGCGCCGTCCCTCACCTGGGGGGTGCGGGCGCAGACGGTCCATTCGAGGTCCGGGCGGAAGTTCATGGCCTTGAGGCGGGTGACGGCGTCGTAGAAGCCCACGAAGTCCAGGACGGTGAGGTCGTCGTAGAGGATGAAGGCTATCTTCATGAGGCTCTCCCTATCGCGATGGCCGCGCTGGCTGTGAAGTCTCAACAGGTTGTTCACTGATCAACCGCGTGCATGGGGGAATCTCCTTCAATGAACCTCAGCTCCCCTCTCTCCCGGGGGGTGAGGGGAAGGCCGCTGTGCCGCCGAATCTTCCCTCACCCCAGCCCTCTCCCGGAGGGAGAGGGAGAAGGGCTGGACCTGTAAGAGTGAACAACGTGTTTGGATTACGCACCTACTCCGTGGTCCGCTCGGCCTTCTCGCCGGGGGCGGGGCTCCAGGTGTAGGTGCCTTGGCCGATGATGGCCTCGCGGCCCCCGTGCCGGGCGACGAGGGCCGCCTGATCCCGCTTCGCCCGGAGGTCCACCTCCTCCGGGTCCACGATGCTCCGGAGCAGGGCCCCGAACTCCTCGAGGGCGCCCTGATGCGAAGGGCTCGAGGCGAGGTCGCGGAGCTCCTCGGGGTCGGCCTCGAGGTCGAAGAGCTCGGGCGGGAAGCCCACGTAGTGGATGTGCTTGTAGCGCCCCCGCCGGAGCATGTAGGCCCCCGTCTTGGCGCCCCCGGCGTGGTATTCACTGAAGACCCAGCGTTCGGGCTCATCGGCGCGTGACAGAACCTGGAAGAGGGAGCGCCCCGGCAGGGCCGCGTCCTCCGGCCCGGGCGTCACACCCAGGCATTCGAGGATGGAGGGGTAGCCGTCCACCAGGGAGACGGGGGTCCGGCAGACCTTGCCCGCCGGGACGTCCGGACCCGCCACGATGAGGGGGATGGCCGCCGACTCCTCGTAGAGGTTCGACTTCCCCCACACCCCCCGCGCCCCCAGGCTCTCCCCGTGGTCGCTCGCGTAGATGACCCGGGTGGTCCCAGCGAGGCCGGTCTCCCGGATGGCCCGCAGCACCCGCCCGATGTTGTCGTCCACGAAGGAGACGTGCTTGACGATGTCGTTGCGGCTGGCGATCAGGATGCCGGGGCCGAAGACAGCGAGAGGGGTAGACATGGTGACTGTCCTTTCAAGGATGCGGCGTCATCACGACGCTGCTTATGGAACCATGATCTTGACCGGCAGTGTCGCCATCCCCTGCCCGTTA
>JBBTDR010000416.1:0-2271 GCA_038042665.1 Nitrospinota bacterium | reverse complement strand
GCTGGGCCGGGGCGTTGACCGAGAGATAGGTGTCGCAGATGAGGTCCAGCCGCTCCCGGGCGGCGGGCTTCATCTCCCCGGGGGCGTGGAGGCAGATCCAGGCCAGCTTGAGCTGGGGGGCGCAGAGGATTTTCGAGAGGCCGTTCAGGACGAAGACGGGGACGCCCGGCTCGCGCCGGGGGAAGACGGGGCGGCCCCCGCTCCAGAGGTAGTCGGCGAACACCTCGTCCAGGATGAGGGGCAGGTTTTCCCGCTCGCAGAGGGCCAGGATGGCTTCCCAGGTGGCCGCGTCCGGCACGGTGCCCGTGGGGTTGTTGGGGCTCACGAGGCAGAGGGCGCGGGTGCGGGCGTCCCGGGCGCCCCGGATGGCCCCGGGGGCGTAGGCCCAGCCCCCGTCCGGGCGCCTGGCGAGGGGATAGGGCCGGGCCTCGAGGCTCTCCATCGCGGCCAGGTGCCCGAAGAGGGGGTAGCTCGGGGAGGGGAAGAGGATGTTGTCGCCCGGGTCGGCCAGGAGCTTGAAGAGAAAGCCGTAGCCCTCGCTCGTGCTCGCGGTGAGGAAGATGTCCTCCGGCTCCACCCGCGCCCCGCAATCTTCGTAGTAACGAGAGACCGCCTCCCGGGCGGGGAGGAGGCCCCGGGGGTCGGGCGCATAGGGGGCGGGGCCCTGGGGGGGGAGGCCCAGGCTCTCGGCGGCGGGGAAGCCCGCCCGGGTCGGGTTGGTGTCCGTGAGGTCGAGGAGCGGGGCGCCCGCGCGCCGCTTCTCCGCCAGGAGGGCGGAGAGGCGGTTCGGGGCGGCGTCCTCCGCCCACCTCCGGGAAAACCTCGGCCCGCGTCCTCCGCCCATCCCGCTCCCCCGCCGCTCAGGCCGCGTAGATGGGGTCCGGCTGGCTGAAGAAGCGCTCGATGTGGTGGAAGACAATGGCGCGGTTCTTCTCCTGGAGGCTCGCGTGGGCGATGCCGGGCATGACGGTGAGCTGCTTGTCCGGATTGGGGAGGAGGCGGAAGAATTCGAGGATGTCCCCGAAGGAGGCGATGCCGTCGTACTGCCCCCGGGTGATGAGGACGGGGCAGGCGATCCGGGCCGGGTCCACGAGGGGGAGCCGCTCGCACATGTCGTGGTAGGTGCCGTTCGGGATGGAGTCGTCCAGCGCGCAGACGGCCTGGGCGAAGGCGCGGACCACCCTGGGGGTGGCCGTGCCCGGGTGGTCCCGGGTGAAGATGCTCTCGACGAAGGCGGGGTCCACCGGGCGGCGGGACTCGGGGGCCACCCCGGCGAAGCGCTTGCGGCGCTCGGCGAGGGTGGGGCTGCCCTCCCCCGTCCAGACGAAGGCGTCCAGCGCGAGGCGCCGGGCGAGCCTGGGGTTGCGCTGGGCGAAGAGGGCCGCGCGCAGGGCGCCCGAGGAGATGCCGTAGAGCATGAAGGCCTTGGCCCCCGAGGCCTTGCGGATGGCCCGGGCGGCGGCGAGGAGGTCGTCCGCCCCGCGCTCGATCCCGCAGTGGACGGGCCGGTGCTTGGTGGAGCGGCCGTAGCCCTCGAAGTCCACGCACCAGACGTCGAAGCCGCGCCGGGCCAGGTGGTCCATGAGGGAGGTGCCGGGCTCGCCCCTCACCTGGAGGTCGAAGGAGGGCGTGGAGGCCATGGAGGAGCCGTGGACGAGGAGGACGGTCCCCTTGGGCGAGCGGAGGCCCCGCCTGCGCTTGCGCCAGAGGTAGAGGTCCGCTCCCGCCCGCCGGGTCCAGTGCGCGCTGCCTTCGATGAGGGTCCTGGCCATCGCTCCTCCTCGCGTGGGGACGCCCGGGCCCGCGCCTCAGGCGGTGAACAGGCTCTCGGGAACCAGCACGGCGCCCTCCATGAGCCGCCGCGCGGTGCGGTAGACGATCACTTTCACGGCCTGGGGGCCGTCCGGGGTCTCCGCGACCACGGCCCCGGCCGCCAGGACGCCGGAGGGATGGCCCAGGCGCACGTCCCCCTTCCCCGGGCGGGCGGCCGCGTGGACGAGGGTGCCCGGCACCCGGGCCGCCACCGCGAGGCACATGGCCCCGGTGAGGGCGTAGGCGCGGTGGGTCTTCCCCATCGAGACGATCCGGCTGAGGATGTCGAAGGCCTCCTCGGGAACCGGCGTGCCCTTGAGGTCGAGGTAGGGCGCGGGCGGGGCCACCACCGCCACCTTGGGCACGGCGAGGAGGGACTCCGAGGCCGTCCGCCGGTCCGGCGCCAAGCCCATGCGCACGGCGGCCTCGGCCCGGATTTGCTCGAGGTTCACCATGAGA
>JBBTDR010000415.1:0-3196 GCA_038042665.1 Nitrospinota bacterium | reverse complement strand
TTTGTTCAACTCGCTTGCACCCTCATCCTGCTAAAACAATTTTGAGATGGGTTCTAGTATATCATTCTGGGGCTCAGGCGCACGGACCCGTTCGGAATCGCGACAAGGGTTGGCGCGGAGAACAGCAAGCGGGTAACCTGCGAACGATGCCCGAATGAGAGCCGAGGGCTTTCGGTGGTTGGCGAAGAAAGCCGTCCGTCTCAGACTGAGGTCAGGAACCGGGAACTCCACTCATGGAATCATCCGTCACCTTGGCGCTCATGTCGGCCGTGACCACGCGGAAAACCCTTGGAAAGATGGCTGCATGACACCTCCCGTCTGGCTCGACGTGGCCTTCACCCCCGCCGAGATTCCCCTCCGGCTCACCGACGCCCGTCTCGCGGGCGGGGCGGAGCCGGGGGAGGTCGTCTGCGCGGTGGCCGACATCCTCCGCGCCACCACCACCATCGTGACCGTCATGGGGAACGGCTGCCGGGCCATCCACCCCGTCCCCAGCCCCCAGGCGGGCTGGGAGAAGGGCGCCGCGCTCCGGGCGCGGCTGGGGGCCGCCCAGGTCGTCCTCGGCGGGGAGCAGGATGGCAGGCCCATCGAGGGCTACGACGGGGGTAACTCTCCCCTAGAGTATCCCCCGGAGCGCATCGCGGGGAAGGTGCTCGTCCTCTCCACCAGCAACGGCACCAAGACCCTGGCCGCCGCCGCCCCCTGCGGGCGGGTGCACATCGCCGCCCTCGCCAACGCGCGCGCGGCGGGGCGGAGGCTGGCCGGGGACATCCTCGCGGGGCGGGGGCGGGCCCTCCTCATCGGCTGCTCGGGCCGCGAGGGCGGCTTCTGCGAGGAGGACGCCGTGGCGGCGGGCCTCCTCCTCGCCCACGCCCGTGAATGCCTGGGGGGGGACGTGGAGCTCTCCGACAGCGCCCGGGCCGCCCTGCGCACGGCGGAGGGGGCGCCCCGCGGCCTCCCCCGGCTCCTGCGCGAGTCCTTCTGGGGCCGCCACCTCCTCACCCTCGGCTTGGGGCCCGACATCGCGTTCTGCGCCAGGCTCGACTGGACCGAGGCCGTCCCCCGGCTGAGGGATGGCGTCATCGTGGCGGGAGAAGGAGCCTAGGATGGAGCGAGCGAGCGATCTCGTCACCGCCCTGCGCGAGGCGCCCCTCGGCCCCGAGAGCGTGGAGGCCGACCCCCTCCGCCAGTTCCGCCGGTGGTACGGCGAGGCCGCCCGCGCGGGCGTCCTCCAACCCGACGCCATGCACCTCGCCACCGCCGGCCAGGACGGCAAGCCCTCGGGCCGCATGGTGCTCTACAAGGACCCCGGCGAGCACGGCCTCGCGGTCCAGGGCTTCCCCTTCTTCACCAACCTCGGGAGCCCAAAGGCCCGCCAGATCAAAGAGAACCCCGAGGCCGCCCTCACCTTCCACTGGGCCCTGCTGGGCCGCCAGGTGCGCATCGCGGGAAGGGTCCACCGCCTGCCCGCCGAGGTCTCGGACCGCTACTTCGCCACCCGCCCCGAGGGCTCCCAGCTCGGGGCCTGGGCCTCCCCCCAGAGCGAGGAGGCCGGGAGCCGCGAGGCTCTCCTGGCCCGGGTGGAGCAATTCCGCCGCGAGTTCGCGGCCAAGCCCATCCCCCGGCCCCCGGACTGGGGCGGTTTCTGGCTCGAGCCGCGCGAGATGGAGTTCTGGCAGCACCGCGACGACCGCCTCCACGACCGGGTGCTCTACCTTCTCGCCCGGCCCGCCGGGGGCGGGGGCTGGAGCCGCAGGCGCCTCGCCCCCTAGATTCCGGACCTGCAAGTCATTGATCTGAGGCGAATCGCCCCACCTTCCCGCCCCGCGCCCCATGATATAAAATGCGTCTACCCAATGGACTGGCGCACTGGGACCCGGCCCTCCGGCCGCCCCTACCCGCCCCAAGCATGGGAGGGCCACCACATGACGGCGGCACCCGCACCCAGCTACACGGGGGGCCTGCTCCCCAACCACACCCACGCGCGCGGGGTGCTGACGGAGGGCGCCGCCAGCGGCATCCTCGGCGCCCTCGCCGTCGCCCTCTGGTTCCTCCTCCGGGACCTCATCGAGGGGAGGCCCTTCCACACCCCGAGCGCGCTGGGCCACGGCCTCACCGCCCTCCTCAAGGGCGGGGTGGCGCTGGGCGCCGTGCCGGACGCCCCCTTCTCCTCCTCGATGATGTACATCTACACCGTGGCCCACGGCATCATTTTCATCGCCGCGGGCGCCGCCTGCTCCTTCCTGCTGAACTACGCCCGGAGGAACCCCGGCCAGGAGCTCTACGCCGTCCTCGTCCTCGCCACCCTGGGCATGTGGTTCACCTTCCTCAGCATGATGCTCGTGGGGGTGGTCCTCTCGGCCGTCACCATCGTGGACATCCTCATCGCCCACCTCCTCGCCACCCTCGCCATGGGGGCGTACTTCTGGCGCAGGCATCCGGAGGTGTGGAGGGGGTTGTAGGGGGGGAAACTGATAATGGTATCTACCGAAGAGTTTTCTACGATATGGATGGTTGATTCTTCTCTCTCCTAGGCAACAGAGCGAGTTCTGGATTTGCATCGAGCAAAGCTGTTTCTCCTGGGAGAAAGCGTCCAAGGCGAAACCGAATTTTTCCAGCGGCCAATTCCGAGGAAGTCCAAGCGTCTTTTAACCCAGTTGCACCGTAGTCCTCGCGTACAATTACTGTTGCCCTTTCGTCCGGATCGGACGAGAAATCAGGATGAACTGGAATGATCACGGGCTCCGTGTAACTCTCAAGATGCATCTTGCGCAAATTTGCCAGAGCATCGTGATATGCAAGTGCCCTATTGATTAAGATGAGAACTTCCTCGTTACTATAACTTTTGAGAGGGCGAATCGTTCGGACCTCATCACCATAAAGTGTGTAATCGGCATGGAATATCGCGTTTCGGAAATAACGATCCCACGCTTCCTTGAGCGGCAGAACAACCTGCGGCATCTTGGCATTGTCAGCCATCTTTTCGAGACGTGAAATCTTTTCTCCTGGCGTCAAAGGACGGCCTCGTGCATCGGACGGAAACTGCCTTAACCGGCATTTCTTCCCTTGAGCAATCTCCAACAGATTTGCAAGTAACTCGTAAGGCTCCGAAGCTTCGAGAATGTGCCCATACGTCCAAAGAGTTATTAATCCGAGCACAAAATGTTTGACATTTTGATGTTTTTCGTTTATGCTT
>JBBTDR010000414.1:0-1156 GCA_038042665.1 Nitrospinota bacterium | reverse complement strand
CGGCCCGCCACATGCGCCGCTCACGAACAGGCCTTGTCCCGCCGTCCCGGAGCGCGGCCCTGCGCGCCTCGGCGCTTCTTCTGGCGCTGGCCCTTCTCGCGCCCCCCGCTCCGGCCCAGGCGGCGCCGCCGGCCGCGCGGCCTTCCCTCCCCGCGGACGAGGACTACCTCTATGACATCGATTTCCTCTTCTTCACGAACGTCGCGGAGGCGAACCTGCGGCTCCGGCGCCTGGATGGCCTCCGCTACCGGGCCGAGCTCACCGCCGAGACCAAGGGCTTCATCGGCTTCCTCTCCGGCTACCGGAAGAACCACTACACCAGCGAGATGGAGTACGACCCCGCCCGGGGCCGCCTCGCCACCCGCCGCTACACCAAGATGGTCCAGCGGGGGCGGAACCTCTCCACGACCGTGATGGAGATCGACCCCCAGGCCCGCACCGTGCGCTGGCGGACCTCCTTCAACGACGAGCCCCTGGAGGGCGGGGTGGAACCCATCCCCGGCGGCGTGGCCTACGAGGACCTCCTCTCGGCCTTCTTCAACTTCCGGGGCGGCGGGTTCGGCCCCCCGGCCAAGGGCCGCCACTTCACCGTCCTGACCCTCCCCGCCTACGACACCCCCAAGGAGGAGAAGGCGAAGGGGGAGAACCTGGCCCGCGACTTCGACATCCGGATCGCCGACCCCGAGACCGAGAAGGGGTACCGGGAGGCCTACGGCCGGGAGCAGGAGAAGGGGCTCCTCACCCTCGTCAAAGTGCCCAAGGAGCTCTTCGGCCAGGAGACCGGCGAGGTGCGGGTGTGGTTCGACGAGAACCTCATCCCCGTCTCGGCCACGGTGGACCGGGCCTATTTCATCGGGGATGTGCGCGCCACCCTGCGCCAGGCCGCCGGCGGCCCTCCGCCCCGGGCCTTGCGGGGGGCCAACGGCCGCTAGCGGAAGGCGTCGCGCAGCAGGCTCGCGGCGCGGGCCTGGCCGCCGGCCTCCGCCTCGACGATCAACCGCACCAACGCATCCCGAGACGCCGAGCGGGTGAGGTCGCAAAGGATGGCCAGTTCCGTTTCTACGGCCAGCGTGCGGCTGTAGTCCTCCGCAATCCGGTAGCGGCTGCGATCGAACGCGCGGTGAATTACGCGGCCGAAGCAAAGGCCCGCAGCGTC
>JBBTDR010000413.1:0-1034 GCA_038042665.1 Nitrospinota bacterium | reverse complement strand
CGAAGAACATCTCGCCGTCGACGAAGAAGGTCGGCACCCCGAAGGCGCCGCGGGCCACGGCGGCCTCGGTGTTGGCCACCAGCTCGGCCTTCACCTCCGGGTCCTGGGTCGCCTCCAGGATCGCCTTGGCGTCGAGGCCGGCCTGGGTGAGCACGCCGGCCACCACCTCGGGATCGTCCATCTTCAACCCCTGCTCCCACATCGCCGAGACCACGGCCTCGAGATAGGCGTCGCCGACCCCCATGCGCCGCGCCGCCACCAGGCCACGCATGATCAGCAGGGTGTTGACCGGGAAGTGGGGGTTGGAGCGATAGGCGGTCAGGCCATGGGCGGCGACGAAGCGCTTGGTCTCCAGCCCCTCATATTCCAGCTTGCCCTTCACGCCGCCGAAGGCGGTGACCGGCGACTGGTTGCCGGTGGCCTTGAAGATGCCCCCCAGCAGGCAGGGGATCAGGTTCACGGTGGCGCCGTGGCGGGCGGCGATGCCCGGCAGCACCTTCCAGGACAGGTAGCCGTTGGGGCTGCCGAAATCGAAGATGAAGTCGATCGTCTTGGCCATCACCAGGTCTCCTTCCAGGGGCGCAGATCCAGTTCGTGGGTCCAGGCCGAGCGTTTCTGATTGTGCAGCGACACATAGTTCGCCGCGATGTCTTCGGGCTTGAGGATCTCGTCGCCGGCCAGCTTGGCGGCCACGGCCTCGGGGCTGTTGTTGGTGCGGGTGAAGACGCCGTCGATGGCGCCGTCCACCACGATGTGGGCGACATGGATTCCCACCGGCCCCAGTTCGCGGGCCGCGGTCTGGGCCACCGAGCGGAGCCCCGCCTTGGCCGAGGCGAAGGCCGAGAAGCCCTTGCCGCCGCGCATGGAGGCCGTGGCCCCGGTCACCAGGATCGTGCCTCGTCCCCGGGGCGTCATGACCCGGGCCGCCTCCCGCAGGGTGAGGAAGCCCGAGAAGCAGGCCATCTCCCAGACCTTCTGGAACACCCGCGTGGTGGTCTCGACGATGCCGAAGCGGACGTTCGCGCCGATGTTGA